>JAUWVG010000428.1 GCA_030617525.1 Candidatus Aminicenantota bacterium
CTCCCACCACGACAAAATCTGTATTGGAACTCACCGAAGCCACCACTCTTCCGCCGAGGCTCTCAATTTTTTCCTTGGCTCTGTCCCTTGTCAGCGCCGTGAGGGTTCCGGTTAGGACAAATTTCTTGCCCTCAAGAACAGTCTTCTCTAAAACAGAATCCTTCATCTTTTTTGCATCAAAATTCAGGCCTGACAACTTCAGGCGATCGATAAGATTTCTGTTTTCAGGTTGCCGGAAAAAAAAGATAATGCTTTCTGCGACTTTTGGGCCGACGTCATCAATATCCATCAATGTGTTGCTAGTTGCTGTGAACAGAGACTCCAGATTTTGAAAATGGTTGGCTAGGATTTGAGCCGTTCTCTCTCCAACGAAACGAATCCCCAGAGCAAAGATCAACCGAAACAGCTTGTTTTTCTTGGATTGTTCGATTTCATCGAGCAGGTTCTGGCTGCTTTTTAATCCCATTCTTTCCAGGTTCTCGAGATCATGGAGATGAAGAGAAAAGAGATCCGGGATGGACTTCACAATCCCTAATTCAAGGAGCTGATTGACAAGAGATTCGCCCAGTCCTTCGATGTTCATCGCTTTGCGGGAGGCAAAATGAAGCAGAGATTCCTTGAGCTTTGCGGGACAGGAAGGATTGAAACACCTGGATATCACCTCGTCCTCCGGTCTAAAGATTGTGGAGGTGCAGACAGGACATATCCGTGGAAAAACAAATTCAACTTCCTTTCCTGTTCGTCTTTTTTTCAAAACAGAGACAATCTTCGGGATGACGTCCCCGCTCCGTTCTATCAGAACGTGATCTCCAACGCGAATATCTTTTCGGTGGATCTCATCCTCATTGTGAAGCGTCGATCGAGTGATCGTGATGCCTGACAGCTTTACGGGCTTAAGAATGGCTACCGGTGTCAAGGCCCCTGTCCTTCCCACCTGGATGACAATGTCGTTTATCTGTGTTGTGGCCTGGCGGGCGGGAAATTTGTAGGAAATGGCCCATTTAGGGAATTTGGCAGTGCTTCCCAACCGATCCTGCTGATCTTTTAAATTCACTTTGACGACAATGCCGTCCACATCGTAATCCAGTTCGTCTCTCCTCTCGCTCCACATTTTGTGAAAAGAGAAAACATCATCAAGTCTGTTAAAAAGTTGTGAAATGGGATTGATCTTAAATCCGAGCTTCTTCAACTCCAAAAGGCTTGGCCATTGATCAGCTCCGTCCTCTCCCCTTGTGTCAATCGAATAGAGAAAAAGATCAAGATTTCTTTGAGTGACTTCTTTCGGGTCGAGAAGGCGGATAGAACCGGCGGCCGCATTCCGGGGATTAGCAAATTGAGACTCACCCAAATTCTGTCTGTCTTCATTAATTTTATGGAAGGAGGAGAAGGGCAGAAAAATTTCTCCCCTGATTTCGATGTCCCGTCTGTCGGTTATCACAAGCGGCAGGCTTTTGATTGTTTTGACATTGGCTGTGACATCATCACCGCGGATCCCATCACCCCGGGTGACGGCTCGAGCAAATTTTCCGTCTGTGTAAGTGATTGATATCCCCAGCCCGTCGATTTTTAACTCGGAGACATACTGGATATTTTCCTCAGGAATAATTTTTTTCAGCCTGTTTTCAAAGCTTTTTAATTCTTCGATGCTGTAGCAGTTGTCCAGACTGAGCATAGGTGTATGGTGTTCAATGGAGACAAAACCATTTATGGGCTGTTCTCCTACACGCTGTGTAGGCGATTCCGGGACAACAAATTCAGGATGATGCCGCTCCAGCTCTTTAAGTTCCTTGAGGAGCATGTCGAATTCATAGTCGGAAATCTGTGGATCATTATCCACGTAGTATTTTTTTTCGTGGTATTCTATGGCCTTTCTGAGGTGGTTGATTTTGTCTTCGACCGCTTGACCCATGTGTTTTGTGCTCTAAAATATTATACTAAAAAAGAAAACGTGGGGATAGAATGCTTTTTTCAATAGAGGAGGATAGGCGTCGTATGTCTGTCATCACGAACGATCGCAGAGAGTGTGGTGATCTCATAATGCCTCCGCAGAGACATGAGATTGCACGGATTGATTTAGCTGATTCCGAGCCTCAGTTTTGCCTGATCAACAAGCTGCTGCCATTTTTCTAATGATAAGGCCTGGTCTGTCTGGAGCTTTTCGATTTCGCCCTGGATGTCTTCGAGCTTTGCGAGGATGGAATCCATTTCGGTTCTCTCTGCATCTGTGAGCTCCTCTTCGTCTTTTTCGCCGAATTTCTTGTTGAAATCGTTTGTCAGATTTTCCTGTTCTTTGCTTTTATCTCCGAGGAGTTTGACCATATCGTTGAAGGTCTTATCAACATTGTTAAAATAAAGCCTTTCGGCGAGCTCCATGGCCTGCTTGGAATTGGCGGCTGAAAGAAAGCTGGCATCCAGGAGATATTTGATAGCTTCATTGGCTGATGTCCCGTTTTGTTGAACATCGCCGGCCAAAATGAGACCGATGTTATAGGCGACTTCTCCGTTTTTCTGTTTGGTGTAGGCAAGTTTGTAAGCTGTGAGGGCTTCACTTTTTTTCCCGCCTCTGTGCAGGCTTTTTGCATAGAGGGCGATTGTGCCGAAGTCTCGAAGGACCGTTGAAGCGACTTTTAAAGCTTTTTCGGCATCCGCATAGGATTTGGAGTTGTAGAGAGACTGTCCGATTTTTGCCAGATCGTCGGCGATCAACTTGTTCTTTAAAATGTTGTAAGAGTTGATGTAGGATGTGACCGCAGCTTTAAGATTTTTTTCTTTTTCAAAAGCTTGGGCCTGGACGTAGTGCCCGCCTCCAATCATCTGATTCCATTGGGCCGGATTTCCTGCATCAGAACCTTTATTCTTATTGGTCGTAGCAATTTTAATGGCCTGACCCGCATAGTCCCTGGATTTTGCCAGGTTGTTCCCCAATTGGATGTAGGAGGAGGCCACAGAGATTAAGATGGTGTATTTCATGTCATCATCAAAGCCACCAAATGACAGCGCTTTTTCTCCAAAGTCGACTGTTTCTTGAGTTGTTTTTTCTGGGGCGGGGAGAGTGCAAAGGTAAGCCCAGGCGAAGTTTTCATACTGAATATCTTTGCCAGCGCAGCTGGCAACCCAGGCTTTCAGCAAATTGTACTTCTCACCAACACTATTAGCGGACACGGCTTTGATATAATCATCGCTGCATGTATCCTGTGCGGGGAGAGAGACAGACATTGCGAGAATGAC
>JAUWVG010000242.1 GCA_030617525.1 Candidatus Aminicenantota bacterium
CTGTGAGAACAAGATTCGTGAGCATTCCTTTTTCTGTCATCCGGACAACCTTGGCGCCTAATTTCTCTCCTGCAAGGGTAAAAAGATCGATTCGCGCAATAATTAATCCAATAGCTAAAGGAATGATCATTTCCAGGTATCCTGCTAAATGGTTTTGGTTGACAAACGTTCCCGTGACAGATCCTAGATTGATAACCTTTGGGTAGAACAGTATTCTTGGATTTGATCTCTGCAGTTCAAACAGTCCATAAAACGCTTCAAAGAATCCAACACCGACTAAAAGAAAGAGTATTCTCCTGATTCGCCGCCGGGAAGTGACAGTTTTGATGATGAGAAAACCAAGAAGGACATAGGCCAGGATTTCCATCCCCTGCCGAAAAGTTTCAGAGGGAACCAAAGAAAGGCTTAACAGCTTTGTTTCGGCCACATCGAGAGAGTTTTGAGCTCTAAAGCGAAAGGAGCTTGGGCTGATAAGCTTAACAAAAAACACAGGCAGCGGTAAAATCTGCACTGTAAGAAAGAGGAAGAATCCCCCAAAAATAACCTTGAGCCAACGCATGGAAGAGGAGATTCGTGAATTTATCTTTGGCTTGCGCTTCATGAGGAGATAGGCTGCCATCAGGACGAGAACTGTCAGTTCTATCACAAGAATAGACCACGCGTTAACTGATGCTGCCGGCAGAGGACTAAAAATGATTAATCCCATGATTCCGTATTCGATGACTTTTTTGTAAAAATCATCTCTTCTCCCCCGCGGCCGGGGAGTGGCGCTTCTGTTTTTTTGTCTCATCTCCGTTATCGTTCCAATTGTTCCTTTGAAAAGTTTGGAATTTTAATAAAAAATGTCTTTTTTTTCTTTGTTGGATTAATAGGATCTTTAAAAAACGGAATCTCTTTGTCTTCTATCGCTGCCCTTGGGTTGTGCTCAACCAGAGCTGATGCCTCTTCATCGCCAATTAACTCCTGGATTTTTCGAAAAGCCCTTGAAAGTCTCGTCGATCGTTTATGTCTGCCATGGGAGTCGCTGGCAAGAAAATGATAGAAATTCCATTCAAGAAATCGAAAAGCCGCTTCTTGGGTTCGTGCTCCATACAGAGAAGAGAAGCTGCCGCTGTTGACCTGGGTAAAGACACCCATCTTGATGAGGTCATAGAGCAAAGCTGGTTCACGTACAAAAACCGAATTTCTCTCTGGATGTGCAATGATAAGATTTAATCCTCTACTGGTTAATTCAAAAAACAGCTGTTTCACGCCTGAAAAAACATGATTTGAAGGAAACTCGACAATCATATACGATCCTCTATTGAGCCCAAAATAAGGATAGTTGATTTTCAGGACATCTATCAGGTCATGAACAAAATGAACTTCCGATCCAAGCAGAAGTTCAACCTGGATATCGTTCGCTTTTAATTGAGGAACAAAATCGCTCCATTTTTTTACAATATCAAAAAGATTTTTCTGGATGAAAGGAGGCCGAAAGACATGAGGAGTAGCACAAATCGTCTTCACACCATCCTGCTCTGCGAATCGTGCCATTTTTAAAGAGGTTTCAACATCTGGAGCGCCATCATCAAGATTTGGAAGAATATGGCAGTGGATGTCAATCATTGCTTTCTTGAGGCCAGACGAAGATGAGGCTTCAATCTGAATATTCGTCATCATCCCTGTATTCGTATTTTATGGCCTTTTCGTAGGGTTCATAAGAATACATATAGTCTTTATAATAGGGTGAGTTGTAACCTTTTTTCTTCATTTTGACTTCATTAAACACAACACCAATTATGTTCGCCTGGGCCTTATTCAGTTCGGCGACGGCTTTAACCAGAGGTTTCCGGGATGTCTTCCCCTCTTTGAGGACAAAAACAACCGCATCGACTAGCGATGCAAGGACGACAGGATCTATAACGGCTAATACCGGAGGTGCATCTATAAAAACAACATCAAAGTCTTTTTTGACATCTTCGAGAACCTCTACCATTTTTTGAGAGTTGATCAACTCGGCTGGATTAGGCGGATGAAGTCCACTGGGAAGCAGCCAAAGATTTTCTACTGACGTCTCCTGAATGGCATTTTCAATGGAGGAGATCCCAATCAAACAGCTGCTCAGTCCGATCCTGTTCCTGGCCTCGAAAACTTTGTGAAGTCTCGGTTTTCTCAAATCGCCATCAATCAGAAGAACCTTCTTTTCGAGTTGACCGAAAGATATCGCCGTATTTGTAATTGTTGAGGTCTTTCCCTCCTGAGGAAAAGCACTCGTGAACACGATAGTTTCTGGAGCATTCCCAGCATGGGAGAACAGGATAGACGTTCTCACGGTCCTATAATCTTCACAAATATGAAGTTTGGGATAGAAATGATTGATCAATTCAATCTCCTTGATCTCTTCATGTCCATTCGACGATTCCGGATTCTCCTCCGCGTACTGCTGTGAATAATATGTATAGTTGTAATTACTATTGGAATTATTGGATGAAAGAGCCGGGATGACGCCCAGTGAAGGCAGCCCCACGAGTTTTTCAACCTCTTCCGGACCTTTCACCGTATTATCCAAATAATCCACAAAAAAGGCTAATCCGGCTCCAACAAAAAGACCTAGAATCACTGCCATAATCATATTTCTCTTTTTATTCGGAGAGAATGGTGAACCGGGAACCAGGGCCGAATCTACGATTTTTATATTGCTTGTCTTGAGTCCTTTTAATCTTGCTGACACGAGTGTTTCACTTTGCCGAGTGGCCAGTTCACTCAAAGGGTTCGTATGTTGTGGATTTCACTTTCGATACTTTCGTATAAGATCGCATTGCTGTTCATCTCGATCAATTCCCGCCTCTGCTTCTCGAGTTCTCTTCCGAAATTCTTCTCACTCGTTAGTGCGGCCTGGTATTCATTAAGAGCCGCTTCCTGTGATTTTTCAAGCTCTGCAGTCAGTGAATCCCGGGCGGTCGTCAAACTGCCTTGAAGATTTATCATCACCGGATTACCGGGTTGGAGATAATTTCTTTTTGTCTGATAATCGTTTTTTAAGTTGATGTATTCTGACCGGAGAGGTGTCAGAAGCGAATTACTCACGGAAAGGGGAATCGAATCTACGTCCATTCCACGGATCTCCCGGTAAAACGCCTCTTTATTGATACGATCGAGTATGGCATTCGTGTAGGCGTTGTTCAAACTATCAAACGTTCCAACAACTGTTTTTTCTGCATCGCTCAAAAAGAGAATTTTTTTGTCTTCGCCATACCTTCGAAGTTCATTTTCTTTAGCTTCCAACTCTGTTTTTAACACCGTCTGCTGTTCACTCAGGAATTCAGAAGCCTGTCGAGTAGCATCATATCTAAGCTCTACCGCAAAATCTATAAATTCCTGGACAATTGTATTGGCTATATCTGCTGCCAATGATGGTTGTGGGGATGAAAAATAAATGTTGACAATTTTTGTATCGTCCTCCTGCTCGATGCCCAAACCACTCTGGACCACCCAGGCATATTTGGAATGAGGATCTTCTTCTACCCTCTTTTCAATGTCGCCTTCCGGCTCTTTTTCTCTAGGAATAACCCATCTCAGGACAAACTCTTTGACGGTCTGAATCAAGGTCTCCTTTTTCTGGCTTAATCTGTGGACTTCGGGACGGTCTGCAAACTTCAACTTTCGAGCTACCCTTTCGGCAATAGTCCGGCTCCTCAAGAGCTTCAACTGCGTCGTCAAATAACCTTCACTTCCATAGGATGGTGAGAACAGCTCATCCATGCTCATGATTGTGTTTGTCGGAGTATCAAGAAGAACTTTTGCCTGAGCTCGATATAGGGGTGTCCGTGTGAATGTGTACACTCCACCTAGGATAACAATGATCACAACAGAAGCAATAATGATCCATTTCCGCTTCTGTGCAATCAACATGAAATCGAGCAGATCGATTTCTTTCTTCTCAGTTTTTGTATTCATTCTTCATGTTTGTCTTTGTTATCAGTAAGAATTGCCCTTAAAAAATTGTCTCAGGGACATAAATGGTGTCATTTTCTTTTAAAGGGACATCCTTCTTTCGGCCCTTTAATATCGCCCGGACGTTAAATATCAATATTTGTTCTTGTCCATCCGGTCCCATTCTCTTGATCATAACACGTTTCTGTGCCGCTTTCGGAGTAAATCCCCCCTTCTGTATGATGGCCTGGTGGAGCATTGGTATCTTTGACCTTTTGACTTCAAGGACACCAGTACTGTTGACTTCTCCCACAAAATATATTTTAACAAGTTCGTCTTTTGGTACATTGATTTTGTCGTTAGTTTGAAGAGGGATATCCAACGTGGGATCTCCTTTCATCATCAAATCATGGATAGAAATTTTCAAAGACCGCGTTGTTTTATCCGGAAGTTGACGAATCACAATAATATACTCGCCGGCACTTTCATTAATTCCACCAGCTTTGGAAAGAAGTGACAGGAGAGTCTCCGGGCCATCCAGTTCATATTGGCCTTGAGTTCCTACAGCGCCAAACAAGGAAACTTTCTGGCTGTGGAATTCCTTGATAGAAACGATCACCTGGGCATCCACCAGCAGTATCTCATCGACGGCTTCTTTTATTTTATGTTCGATTTCCAGCCTTGTTAATCCATTAATCTCAATCTCATCAAGAAAGGCGAACGGAATTTTCCCTTCTTCAGAGATTCGAACACTCCGGGTAAATTCAGGATGGCCAAATACGGTAATCTCTATCACATCCTGCGGGCCAACTCTGTAGTTGGGAGATATTTTTTCTTGGGACCACAGGAGAGACAGGGAAGCAATCAACAAAACCGAAAATACTGTGTAT
>JAUWVG010000127.1 GCA_030617525.1 Candidatus Aminicenantota bacterium
TCTCCAAGATGAGAAAGAACAATAATCAAATCATTTGTCTTTCTCAGTTCTTTAACATAGAGCCCGGCGGCTTCGACGGCCGAGCGGAATTCCAATCGTTCGTCGTTGCCCAGCGTGCTGATGAGAGGAGTGTCGGG
The DNA here is from genome assembly GCA_030617525.1 of Candidatus Aminicenantota bacterium. GTDB lineage: Bacteria > Acidobacteriota > Aminicenantia > Aminicenantales > Aminicenantaceae > JAUWVG01. The sequence continues at coordinate 138 of JAUWVG010000127.1, forward strand.
ATGAGAAACACCAATTACGGCAATTTTCCAGTTTTCTTTTTGAAAAATGTTATAAGGAGGGAATATGAGTTGACCGGTTTGCCGTTCATATATGTTCGATGAAATCATGGGAACTTTAAATTTTTGGATTAAACTGAAGGCCGTATCAAAGGGGAAATCGAAATCATGGTTTCCGGGAGTGATGGCATCGTAGAATTTACTGTAGATTTTCCAGTCGGGCTCAGCGACAAAAAAATCGGAAAAAAGAGTTCCTGAAGAAACGTCACCGGCATCAAGCAGAAGGCACATATCACCCGTGCTTTTTGCTTGCTCCTGGAGTTTTTTGATTAAAGTTATCCGTTCAGCCAGTCCTCCGATGAGTTTTTTTTTGTGGGTGTAAGTGAGAGTGTGGCCGTGGTGGTCATTTGTGTGAAGGATTGTAAGGGAGAGGGATTCTTCGGGGATCTGTGATGAACAGCTGCAGAAAATCAGAGTTAGAACAAAGAAAGCCACACCGATGCAGCTGAGTGCATAAATTTTGTTCTTGTCGCTTTTCATGTTTTGTTGTCTATGTTAACAGTACTTTGATTGCAGCCTAATCCGCATCTAAAAACTAAAGGACTCTATTGGAATAGTCAAGAGTGGTTTTTTGGCACAGTTTCTTCCTCCATTAGAAAGAAGCTGCAGATAAGAAATCATACAATTATTACGCTCATGGGAGGAGCGCTACATCCGTTAGAGCGGCGAACGCTGAATAAACTTGCTTTTCATATCCTTCCACATGGCGGCTTTATTTTCAGGTGAATCGTTGTATTCGAGAAGAAAAGGGCCAGAGTAGCCTGTTGATATAAGACTCTCTAAAACAAGATTCCATTCTATGATTCCTTTGCCCGGAGGCCAGTGCCTTTCATCGATTCCGTCATAGTCAGAGATATGGAGAGTTGTGATCCGCTTCCCTACTTTGTGGATGAATTCCTGAGGTGTTTCTTTAAGGAGGTGGTTGACGTCGCAGCAGACCCCGAGATTTTCGTTTCCTTCTAAAAGCCAGAGGATCTCTTTACTCGAATTTCCCAGGCATGTTCGAGGCAGGCATTCAATGACCAGGTCGACTCCATAGGCCTTTGTCTCTGCTGCCAAAACAGTAAGGGACTTTCGGCAGGCTTCCATTCGAGCTTCGCGCTCTTCCGGAAGATTGGGCTCATAGCTGGGATGGATGATGGCCTTTTTGGGCTGTAAAATTTCGAAAATTTCAAAAAGTTTTTGATGTCGTTTTATCACGTCTTGTCTAACCGTGTCGAATGGATCAGAAATATCCCACTGTTTTCCGTAGGGGATATGGATCGACCAGATCCTGACTCCTGCTTCTGATGCGGCCTCCTTAACTTGACGGCAGAATTCTTCCCTTTCAGAAGAGTCTGCGTAGAATTTGGGGGCTCTCAATCCCAGTTCGACATAATCGATGCCGGCGTTTTTCAGCTGGATAAATACATCCGGAGAAAAGTCTTCCCGGATACTTGCCGATGTGCCCAAAATCCACTGTTCGATAGAAGAGGGTTCCGGAACTTGATCGGTTGTTTTGCATGCGTGGAAAAAAACCAGAATAAAAACGGCCGCAAGGACAATTAAAGATGGAATGTTTTTATGTGATCTCATGAATACTCTTTATCACAAAACGGCTATTAATTAAATATCAATACAATGAAGCTATAGGCCGTTCCGAGAATTGATTTGACCACGGGGGGCGGTCTTCACCCGAGAACTTCGTAGACTCTTAAGTCCTGGCTTTTGCCCTTGAGTTTTCTTAGGCCGACCTCTCTTGTTTTGAATTTATCTTTGATGCGGTTGTATGTCTCTTCTCCAATGAGGATTTGATTGGGCTCTGCAATGGATTCAAGTCTTGAAGCCACATTGACAGTATCTCCGAGTACGGTATAATCCATCCGTTTGGGAGAGCCGATGTTTCCGGCCGTGATTTGTCCTGTATTAATCCCAATCCGGATATTCAGTTCCTTTTCTCTGCTGTCCGCTTTATTCTCAGCCTCTAATGCCTCTTTCATCTTCAAGGCCGCGGTTACAGCCCGTTCGGCATCATTGTCCTGGCCGAAGGGTGCTCCAAAGACGGCCATTAAGCTGTCGCCGATGTATTTGTCCAGGGTTCCATCGTGTTCGAAAATAATGTCCGTCATCTTTGAAAAATGCCTGTTCAACAGTGTATTGATGTCTTTGGGTTCCATCTTCTCCGAAAGAGGGGTAAATCCTACAATATCCGTAAAGAGAACAGTTGCCTCCAATTCCTTGGCTTCCATGATGTCTTCCTTTGTCTCTTGATTGGATCTGAGGATCATTTCAATGACTTGGGGGGAGTGAAAGCGTTCCAGTTTAGTCCTCATCTGTTCTTCTTCACGCAGTTTGTCATTCAGGCTTGCCTGTTCCAGGATCATAGCCATCTGGCATCCGATGGTCTTCAACAGCTCCAGTTCGTCTTCGTTGAACTGATTGTCATAGCGGACACTGTCCAATTGGATAATGCCAATGATCTCGTTTTTTTGCCAGAGAGGGACACACATGGCCGACCTGATATTCTGACTGACCAGGCTTTCGGTGGCTCCCAGTCGGGAGTCTTCCTGGGCATTAGATGTCAGGAGGGCGACTTTGTCCTCGATAACCCTTTTTATAATCGACCGGCTGGCTTTTATTTCTTTTTTTCCTTTTCTTGTCTCATCCCTGTATTTGACGATCAAGGGGGTGTAGTTATCTTCTTTCCGGTGATCTGTAAGGATTAAAAATCCATAGTCAGCGTCAATCACTTTAAACAGAAGATCCATCATCTCTTTTAAAATTTCATCAAAAGATTTCATGGAATTCAATTGTCTGCTGATCTCATAGAGGATATAAAGGGCTTTATTGGCTCTTTCCAGGGATTCCAGTTCGCTTTGAGGTTCTGGTTCTTCCTGCTGTCTGGAACGTTGAAATTTACGTTTTATTTCTTTTTTTTCCTTTCTTGATGCGGGTCGTGCTTCAAAGTCGGCTAAGCAGCTGTCGTCCGGAGATACACTGATGGTTTTTTGTGTCCAATCTTCGTAATCACTTTCCTGGGAGACGACAAGGTTCTTCTGTATCATTTCCGTCTTTTCTTCTTTTTCGAGAAAGATAAGAATGCTGTTACCTATCTTGATTTGGTCATTGTGCTGCAAGGGGGCCGTGCTGATCTTTGTTTCGTTGACGAGAGTTCCGTTCACACTGCCGAGGTCATGGATGACATATTGGTTGTTTTCTTTTTTTATCTGGGAGTGCTGGCGGGAAGCTCTCTGATCTGATAGGACGATATCGTTGTCCTGACCGCGGCCGATGGAGATTTTTTCCTGGACAAGGTTGAAATTTTTAGGCTGCTCTTCACGGCTGGTGATGCGAATAAGAGGCATGACGTTATCCTTTGAGTTATCCGCTTAAACTGTTGATTTCAGTTTTGCTATTTCTGTATCGAGTTCGCGGATCCGGTGGGACATCTTCTCCAGAATTCGAAAAGCCAAAGTGGGATCCTGGGTTATTCTGCGAAGGAGAATTTTTTTATCGATCGTAAGGACTCGGGCTTCTCCCACCGCACGTACGGAGGCCGAACGGACACCGTGCTCAAAAATGGCCATCTCTCCAAAGAATTCTCCTTTCGGAAGTTCAGCAAGTTGGATTTCATCCGCCCCTTCACTGCGGAATACAACAACTTTTCCGCCCTGGATCTCATACATGCAGTTTCCGGGTTCTCCCTGACGGACAATGTATTCTCCGTCTTTATAAGTATTCCCCAGATAACCTGAATCTTTTGATTTCTTCTTCAACTTTTCCTCCTGCGAAATATCCGGATTGATGAGACAATATTCCAGATGAAACTGGCCAGAAAAAACGGATGGAACATGCGGAAGAAAATGGTGCGGTAGGGAGCGCTGCCTGTGAACATATCCCACAAAACGACACTCATCCGTTTGGGATGATCGTCTCTATTTTGCTCCGTGGTGATCATTTTTAAGATTGCCCGGCGCATGAGAGGAATTTTTTGAATGAGTCCCACGGCAAAAAATATGATCTTTCCGATTTTGTTGTCTTTTTCGAGTTTTTTGTAAGCCGGCCAGCTGAACTCCTTGAAACTTTCGGCAGAAACACCCTCAAAAACCACGGCGGATACCGCGGCCTTTGCAGTCCGGTAGGCGGCTCCGATTCCGTCCTTATAGAGACGGCTGACTGCACAGTCTCCAATAAATATTGTTCTGTCCATAAAGGGCTGACTCGATCCTTTTGTATTCATTCTAGGCATGCATTGACAGACATACTCATCCCACTTCCAATCTTTTGGCATACACCTTTTGACTTCAGGCCGTGTCAAAAAAGCCTGGACTAGATCTTTATCTATATCTTTACCGAGCATGCAGGTTGTCACATAGTCTCCCTTCGGTATGATTGCAGCAAATTCTAGACGAGGAAGATCCAGCAGAAATGTGTGCATTGAGTTTCCCAGAGTTTTCTCTATGGTTTCCCTTCCAAAATAGTATTCGCATATAAAAGTCTTTGTTGTTTTTGGCGGGGTATATCCCTGTTTTAAATCTTCAAAGAGTTTAAGGGCAGACGTGTTCACTCCTGCGGCAATACCCAGAAGATCGTAGGTCAAAGGAGTGCCGCCTTTCATCTGAATTTCGGGTAATCCATTCTTCCATATGACTTTTTCCAGCCTTCCCTTGATCACGTGGGCTCCCTTGTCTTTGGCCAGTCCCAGTAGATATCCATCGAAGCTTTCCCATTGTGTCTCTTTAATGCCGCGTGGCCCGGCTCCTCTATATATGGCGCCTATCCTTTTTTCTTGAGTTGGTGTTTTAATTTGGACACTTCCGGCATCCATGTGGAGCATGTAGGATTCAATGCCCCTTTGAACCACTGTGGGGGGAAGGTCAATTCCTTCTGTCGCAAGGGTTTGGACCAAAGATTCGGAGATGATTCCTCCACACATATTGCATCCCGGAGGGCCGTCGGAAGAAAAATCCCGGCTGTCGTAGATATCAACGTGGAGTTTGAGATCAATTCTTTCAGCCATATTAAGGAGAAAATAGCTGAAAAAAGTTCCTGAAGGGCCTCCTCCTATAACGGCAACCCTTGATCCGTCTTTCAGTTTATATTTTTCAGTTGTGTTGGAGTTGTTCAATGGAGTCCTTTGTGTTTGGATTTTGTTGAGGTGACATGAAATCTCTTTTCATCATTTAGTGCGTAAATAAATATCACAGTTGCTATTTTATTACAACAGGCACTGATGTTATCCGATAGATTAAGCAGGGAAATCAATTCGAGGAAGAATTTTCGTCAGAGAGTGAGGCATAACTTGTTTCTGAAGAATGAAAATGATATCTTGAATCTGATAGTGTAACGGATAGAAATATGGAATTTACTTTTTTGGGAGTGAGAGGATCGACTCCTGCTTCGGGCAATAAATTTAATAAGTACGGAGGGCACACATCCTGTTCTCTGGTGCAGCTTCCGGACAGAGAAAAAATTGTTGTAGATACGGGGACGGGTATAATTGGATGGGGTCAAGATTTGAAAAAAAACCAGGGTGGCCGCTCGCTGCGCTTAAGTATCTTGTTTACTCATTTCCATCTCGACCATCTCATGGGCCTCCTCTTTTTTAATCCTCTATTCTCTCCTTCCACCCAAATCACGTTTTATTCTTCGCTGTCTCCAAAAAGTTTGGAAAAATGTTTGAGCAGCCTGATGGGAGGAAGATTTTTCCCCGTTAAGTTCATGGAGACTTCCTCAAAAAAAATATTTAGAAAAATACCTCCGGGGAGATTCAGAATCGCCGGCATTCAGATTTCTCACTGTCCTCTAAATCACCCACAGGGGGCTTTGGCCTTTAAATTTCAAGACAAATATAAAAGTGTTATTCTTGCAACAGATACGGAGCATCCCGAAAATGGAATTGACGATGAATTAGCTGCCTTTGCTTTTGGAGCCGACTATCTCATCTATGATGCCATGCTTACGCCCTCGGAATATAAAGCTGGCAAAAAGGGATGGGGACACAGCACCTGGGAGGAGGGAATTAAGGTTGCAAAGAAGGCAGAGGTTGGCCGTCTTATTCTCTCTCATTTTAACCCGGTCCATAAGGACAGAAAAATTGATCAGATTCTTTCCCAATCCAAGAAAAAACTCCCAAAAACTCTTGCGGCAAAAGAAGGACAAAAGATAATATTATAGGGAAAGTCCGCCCCGATTATCCAGAGTTCATTTTTTATTTCTTTTTTTTTGTGGAAATTTTGAAGGGGACATATAAGGGGCAGAAACTGATAAAACTGGTCAAGATCCAGATGACTGCCAAAATTCCCAGAATGATTGCGGCCGTCCCGGTTATCTGGTTGGTAAAAAACAGTACGGCTACGATTACGGCCAAACCTAGACGTATTATTCGATCACCTTGACCCATGTTTTTTTTCATAGGTTTCTTCAAATTTTTTCTGACAATATAAACTTTATGCTTTAAAATGCGTTAGTATACTTATTTCTGGATTATTTTTTTTAAGGAGATAGT
>JAUWVG010000026.1 GCA_030617525.1 Candidatus Aminicenantota bacterium
TGCGATTCGATCCTGATTGCCGGTGGCGAGCCGCTTGTACACCCGGAGATCATTGAGATCATCCGTCTTGTGAAAGCCACTGGGGCGAAACCTATCTTGTTCACGAATGGCGTGGATATGGACCGTCCAATGCTTCGCGAACTGCGGTGTGCCGGGACCTATGGTATCACCGTTCACGTAGACAGCCACCAGTCACGTCCCGGCTGGATCGGATGCAGCGAGAAAGAGTTGAACGAACTGCGCCAGCAGTATGCCGAGATGCTCTATGAAGAGGGGCGAATATGTTGTGCGTTCAATACCACAATCTTTCCGGACGTGGTCCATGAAATACCCGACATAGTCGAATGGATGGTGAGCAATCCGAAAAAGGTCCACATACTGAGCCTGGTCTGCGTGCGGATGGCGCATCCGGATGATCCGTGGGATTACTATGTCGGGGATAGAAGAGTGGACTTCGGCGAAACTTCATTGGTCTCCGAAAAAGACTATCAACACCTGACAACCCCCGACATATATCACCAGATCAAGAAAGCTCTTCCCGATTTCGAGTTCTGCTCTTATCTGGGTGGTACGGTGCGATCCAACTCGCTGAAGTGGGCGTCGGGTTGCCGGATCGGTTCACTGACACACTCTTACGGTAATATGGGACCCCTCTCGATGGAACTGATGCAGTCCGCCTCACATGTTTTCAGGAAGCGCTACCTATCGTATGTAAAGGCCAGGACGAGCAGGATGGGAAGATCCACCCTGCTCCTGGGAATCGTGGACCCGGAACTGCGAAGAACGGCACGCAAATATCTCGCGGCAGTGCTGCGTAATCCACTGAAATTGTTCAGGCGGCTTTATATCCAAAACATCAATGTTGTGCAGCCTTCGGATGTCCTTCCCACAGGAGAAGTGGATATGTGCGATGGATGTCCCAATAAAACACCCTGGGAAGGCCGTCTCGTAAGGGCCTGCCAGATAGAGGAGTATAGGGTATTCGGCGCTCCGGTCCGGCTTGTCCCAAGGACTCAGCCCGGTTAGGAGTACGCCTGAGTCGGGTGATTAGAAATCAGGGGATCTTCTTGAAATGAGGATATTTATCACAGGGGGGACCGGTTTTATCGGCAGTTCACTTGTCCGGCATCTCAGGTTAGAAAATCACGAAGTCAGGGTGCTTGCCCGTTCCAAGCAAGCCGTTAAAAAGGTTCGTAGTTTGGATGCCGTACCTGTCCCGGGAGACATCACAGAATCAGGGCCGTGGCAGGATGACGTTCCCTTAGCAAATACAGTAGTGCATTGTGCGGCATTAGTCAGTGACTGGGGGCGCCGTCGCGATTACAAACGTGTTAACGTGGACGGGACCGCAAATATCCTTGATGCCATAAAGAACTGGGGAGGGGATTTTTTGCACATCAGTTCCATAGCGGTGCATGGATTCCGTCCTGGTGTTTATAACGAGAACTCTCCTGTTCGCAGGGGCGGTCATCCCTACTGTGATTCAAAGGCCGCCGCTGAACAGCTAGTCGACAAAGCAGTCGCGGAAGGATTAAAGGCCTCGATTGTAAGGATAGCTACAGCCTATGGTCCGGGTGATCCCCATTTCATAAAAAGACTCCTCGAACAAGCTGAATCTGGACGAATATTCATCATTGGAAGAGGAAATCAACCCTCCAACCTAATCTATATCGATGATGTAACTGAGGGACTTGTGACCATTATCAAACAAGGTTGTCTACCCGGCGAGAGATATATGCTGAGCAATCCCTTAGCCCCTGACATACTAAATGCAGTCGAATACGCATTGGCTTTGCTGGAGCTTAATGTCCGGATCAAACGAGTGCCCTTGATGATCGCGCGGGGTATTGCCCTTTTACAGGAGAGTAAAGGACACCTTACTGGGAACCGACCATCTTTCACTCATTATGCTGTTATGGCTTCAGGTAATGTTTGCACATATTCCACAGAGATTACCTCGCGAAAACTGGGCTGGTCTCCCAAGACGAGTATTGAAGAGGGATTCAAGAGGACCATCTCCTGGTATAAGATGCTTAAATCGATTGAATGAAGATCATCGGCCACGAACCTTCCGAAATCCTTCGACAATTTCTTTAAGAAAGGATTTATCCTGTGCGGCTGTTGCACAGAGTCTGAGCCGTGCACTGCCCAGAGGGACAGCGGGGTATACTATAGGTGTCGCAATTATCCCAAGTGCGAACAACTCTCTTGACAGACGATAAGCCTTCATGTCAGATCCCAAAATGACCGGTATGATTTGAGTAGTAGCAGCACCCGTATCGTATCCAAGTTCATTGAGACCTTTTCGTAGGTAAGAGGTATTGTGCTTAAGTGTAGTTAATCGTTCTGGTTCATGCTGAATAACTTGTAGGGATTCGCGAGCTGCAGCTATGGCTGCCGGACAGAGAGCGGCTGAAAATACGAAAGGCCCTGCGGTATGTTGCAGATAAATAACAAGATCCCTGGAGCCAGCAATAAAACCCCCATTAGATGGGATTGCCTTTGAAAGGGATCCCATCCAGATATCTACATCATTAGTTTTTAAACCGAAATGCTCTTCTACTCCCTTTCCTTCAGAGCCAAGGACTCCAAATGAGTGCGCCTCATCCACCATTAGATAGGCTTCATACTTTTTTTTCAACTCAATTATCTCCGGCAGCGGACAGATATCACCGTCCATCGAATAAATTCCTTCAATGATTATCAATGTCCGACGCCCAGGAGGATTATCTTCTAATTTTTCCTGAAGCGAAGAAGGATCATTGTGATTGAATTTTTCCATCGGAATACGAGATAGTCTACAAGCTTCAACTATACTCCGATGTGCTTTAGAATCTATTATTATTAGATCACTGGGATCCAAGAGAGTTGAGATGATACCAATATTGGCCAGATAACCAGAGCTGAATGTCATTGCAGCTTTGGTCCCTTTGAATGCTGCAAGCTCTTTTTCGAACTTATAATGCAAATCTGTAGTACCGGTGAGTAATCTTACTCCTCCAGTTCCAGTGCCATATCTCTGGATCGCCTTTATAGCTGCAGATTCAATGGCCGTATGTCCAATAAGTCCAAGATAGTCGTAGGAAGAAATCATTAGGAATTCATGGCCATCCAGATGAACATAAGGGCCCGATTTTCTCTCAAATGCTTGCTGATATGTATAAAGATCGTTTTGTGAACCCCAGCACAAAAGATTAAGCAAACTCTTTGCATTCGACGAACCCAATAATCTTTCCGAATGAGACACCCTCTTTGGGGGCGTTCTAAAATAACCATCGAATGGATCTCCAGGCTTCTTCAATAATGAATGATTTCTTTTTTTTGATGCGGCTTTTCTTTGCATCCTTCCCCCTAATTCGCCGTTTAATAAATATAAAAAATCAGATTAGAAAACTCCCTATATCAGTGCTTTCAATTCTGTGAAATTGTCCCCTACCATTTGTTAAAGCCTTGGAGCAAACATATCACATAAAATCACACTTGTCCAAAATAAGCATAACCTCTAAGCAGGCGTAAATCCGCACGGTGGATTTAAGGGTGGACTTGCTGATGAAGAAGATTCGCTTCCCTGCAAAAAATACCATATAAAAGATCCCTCTTGGGGTTGCATTTATTCGCCCAAACAAACACAATAGGGGATAGATTCGACTAAATAAATAGACACAGCAATAAAAAACCGGAACCTCATGAGAAAGGCGCTTAAAACCCTCTGCTTCGCACTGATGACGTTTGTCTTCTTCCTGCTCCCACAGATGCTGACAAATGATCAAAAATCCAAAATCATAAATCCCTCCCCACAAAACGGCCTGGAATTCTGGGCCGTCCAACGCACCTATCCCGCATCTAACCTCCCGGACCAGGGCCTCTTTGAAGCCTTCCGGCAGAAGGAACTCAACAGGGAAGATGCCTCTCTCCTCAATGCCCCTGACACTTGGCGGTCCATCGGCCCCAATAACTTTGCCGGCCGCACAATCGCCCTTGCCCTCGACCCCACAGACCCCAACATTCTCTTTGCCGGCTCGGCCTCAGGCGGACTCTGGAAACTCACAATCTCCGGCCCCGGCGAAAACGACTACACATGGCAGCGCATCCCCACGGGATTTCCAGTTCTGGGCGTAGGCGCCATAGCCATAGACCCCAGAGACAAAGATGTTATCTACATAGGAACCGGGGAAACCTACGGCTACCGCTGGCAGGACGGCGAAACCTGGGGAAGTTTCTGGATGAGGATAAGAGGAAACTACGGCATCGGCATCCTAAAATCTACCGATGGTGGAACCACTTGGTCAAAGACGCTGGACTGGACCAAAAACCAGCAGCGCGGGGTCATGTCGCTTATCTTCGATCCCCAAAATCCCAACACTCTCTTTGCCGGGACCACTGAGGGCGTGTACAGAACCCAAAACGCCGGTGTTAGCTGGGCTCTCGTTCATGATGTCGTTATGGCTCTCGATATTAAAATAAACCACGATAATCCCAATATCATCTTTGCCTCCTGCGGAAACCTGGGCACTCCCGGCCACGGCATCTACCGCTCTTTGGATGGAGGCACAACCTGGGCCAAACTCACCCATGGCCTTCCAGAAACATGGATGGGAAAGGCCAGACTCGATATCTTCCGCTCCGCACCCACAACGATCTATGCCGATATCGCAAACTACAGAGAGCGCCTGGGGCTTTACAGAAGCAGGGACAGCGGAGACACATGGCAGCTCCTCTCAACCCTCGAAGAGGCCGATCTCTCCACAAACCAGGGATACTACTCCCACTTTGTAAGGGCCAACCCCACAGACAGCTCCCAGATCTTTGTGGCTAAAGTCCAATACGCCTACTCCACAGACGGGGGACAGAGCTTTACCATCCCCAACACCGATATCTACGACTTTGTCCGGGATCCCACAGTCGCCCATGTAGACTGCCACACCTTTGTCAATCATCCCAATGATCCGGACACATTCTACATGGCCACAGACGGAGGAGTGCACATCACCACAGACGGCGGCCGAACATTCCGGAACCTCAACAACAACTACATCACCTCCCAGTTCTATCCCGGATTCTCTTCCTCTCCCACAGATCCCAACTTTGCCATAGGCGGCCTCCAGGACAACGGCACAACCTTTTATACAGGCACTCCCAACTGGATCCCCTGGGTCACCTACGGAGACGGCGGGTACTCCGCCATAGACAGGCTTAACGAAAATATCGTTTACACCTCCTCGCAGTACCTCTTTGTTTACAGGACAGGGGACAGGTTCCAGACTGCCGAAAACTGGCGCCTGGCCACACCCTACAGATACAACACCCTCGAAGGGAAACGCCACGGGGAAAGCGAGTACGCGGCCTTTATCGCTCCCTTTGTCCTGGCCGGGCACGATATCATCTATTCCGCCACCAACTACATCTACCGTTCCGACGACGGCGGAGAGAACTGGATTTGTCTAAACAACGACTTGCCTCTCAATGACCTGCCCGTTGTAGCTCTCTCTGTTTCGCAAACAAGTTACGATGTTGTCTATGCCGCTACAGCCCCCTATGTGCCCAACAGCACAAGGCCCGAAGTCTTTAAAACTCAAGACGGCGGTCTGACCTGGGAAAACATCACCTATAATCTTCCCGACAGGTACATCGTCGATCTGGTCTCTGCCCCAAAAAACGGAGACATCGTCTATGCGACTCTCTCGGGTTTTGGTTCCTCCCATATATTCAGGCTGTCCGGAAACAGCCCCAGTTGGGAAGACATTGGCGTAGGCCTTCCCGATCTTCCCACAAATGCTGTGGCCATAGATCCCGAAGATCCCAAAAATATCTATATCGGAAACGACCTCGGCGTCTGGGTTTCCACAGATTACGGAATAACCTGGTCTTCTTTAAATGACGGTCTGCCTGAGGCGGTCCTAGTTATGGATCTTTCCATCCAGGACAGCGGCAGGAAAATCCGTGCTGTCACCCATGGCAACGGCGTCTATGAACGCTCGCTTCTACCGCGCAAGGTGAAAGGGGTGAGGTTTATTCGGCGGTGAGATCTTGTCGTTTATCCTTTTCCTCGTCCATAAGGTTTAAGCTTAATCTTCATTTCTTTCCAACTTCCTTTAAATTGATAGATCTTAAAGAAGGGGATAACATTTTTTCTCCCAACAATTTGATATGCCATTCTATTTGAATTTGAAATATTTACTCCTAACTTTGAATCAGCAATATTAAACACTTTTCCTTGTATAGCGATTGAAGTTGAGATTGTAGCTTTACTTTTATTGCTGCTTGCTACTAGTAATGTAAAGGAAGGAGATCGGTAAATTTGGGTCACTATTACCCACTTCCTATCCCAAATGTCTTTCTTTGATTCAATGGCTGCTAAAATGTCGCTTTCAAGTTCCTTTATTTCGTAACCAATTGTCGTCATTCCCATTGCTTGCGTAGCAAGAGAATACTCTTTTGAGAAGGAAAATTTTGCTTTTCCAAGGTTTTTTTCCTCAAGACTAAATTCAAAATTTACTTCGCCCTTGCTGGTGTATAATTCATCAACAATTGGAAGTTCTTCAGTGATTTTTTTTTGTTTGGTAAAGATCCCTAAATTTGAAAGTTTTGTTATCCATTCAAAAGTAAGCTTGCGACTATCGAAGAAGGCTATTTGTCCCAGCTCAATTGGTTCAACTAAATCCATATTGGGGATTCTGTTTACCACCTTTCGCAATTTTCTAAATGCTTGATCTCTTTTTCTTGGCATTTAATTTACTCCATTTTGTTTTTCTAGTCATCGAAGCAAAAAATCTTCTTTGATGCTAGACATATCCCTTTGAAATTCCCCCGTTTTTCACCTTTAGAGCGCTGAGATCAACGCCTAACAATCAGACCCGGATCAATCACCACTCGACCAGTAGGGCCTAGAAGTTCAACCTTATACTCATATGCAATTGGATCGCCATGAACTTTTGCCTCTCTTTCAATTTTCTTGTTGCTACTTTCAAACGTTTTGTTTGGTGTGTTATCAAACGGATTTTCCCCATCAAATATAATTTTAAACTCACTATCTTTACAATGCCATTTAATCTTTTTTCCGTCCTTTTTTATGCTGTGGCTCGGAAAACAATCATAAACTCCCTGAATTGTTTTTCTTAAATGAATTACACCCATAATGTTACCTCCGTTTCCACCCCCCTTTTAATACTATGAACCAAAGGGGAGGCTTTTTTTATTTTAACTCAATTTTGAGTCAGGCTGTCGTCTCCACCTATACAATTTGTGTTTAAATCCAGCATATTAATTTCCCCCGGTTAATTGCTTATAGCGAGGATCTCTCCGCAATTCAGCCAGATCCGGATCTTTCTGAAACTCTTCCAAAGAGCCTTCTCTCTCAATAAGTTCTTGGAGAGCCTGGAGAGCTTTATCACGCTGACCAAGTAACTCATGAACATAAACACAAAGACTGAGTACCGTAGGATTATCTGGAGCCATTCTTTTTGCGTCAGAGATTCTCTCCAGCGCATTTTCTCGGTCACCAATGCGTGCATAAAAACGTCCCAACCAACCACTAGCCTCAGCATCTCTTGGATTGGAGTCCAGGTGTCCTTCTGCCAACCGGATAGCAAGCCGGTACGTCTCCTCGGCTTTTTCCATATATCCTGAAACAAAGCGATATGAGTCAGCTAGATTCCCCAACAGCATATAATCTTGAGTAGTCCCCTCCTCAGCAATGGCATTTTCAAACATCTCCTTAGCTTTCAGGTAATTATTTTGAAAATAATACACATATCCCAAATTGGAGTAGGCATCTGCATTCGGTTCAATGTTAATCGATTCCATAAACATATTCTCGGCCCTGTCGTTTTGATCTAATTTTATGTAAAGAGCTCCTAAATTGTTGTAACCTCTGACATAACCTGGAGCTAATTTAATAACTTTAAGCCATGATTGCTCGGCTTCATCCCAGCGGCCCAGCGCGAAAAAAAAGTATCCAAGATTAGAAAATCCACGATAGTGCCTGGGATTCAAATTAGCGGTTTTTTTATACGCCTCCTCTGCTTCATTGGTACGATTCAAGCCTTCATATGTCATGGCCAGTTCTAAATTGGCATCAAAGTTTAGTGGATCAAGCACAAGAGCTTGTTTAAAATCCTCCAAAGCATCGTCATATTTATCTATTCCTTTATGAATAATCCCAAGTAAAACATGAGCGCTTACCAATTGGTTGTCTATTTGAAGCGCTTCTTCACAGGATAATTGAGCTTTCACAGCCAAGTCCGGTTCTTTTGTCAATATGAATTTTTCCCAGTAGGCTTTCCCCAAACATTCATGGGCCATAGCATAAGAGGCATCCAGCTCAATCGCGTTTTTAAATAATGGGATTGCTTTGTCGAGACCACCATTCATAGAATTAATCAAATAACCTAAACCTTGAAGATAAGACTCATAAGCGCCTGGAATAGTGGTATCACCGGCTGATATGATCTGAAAATCACGCGGACTCAATTCTATATTCAAAAGCGGGGCTAATTTTTCAATTGCTGTCATTTGAAAAGTACCAATATTGGCAGTACGGTCATTGATATCAAGAGTTGGATTTAACCGGCGTTGAGTCTTTGCTTCATAAAAATTAAAGTATAAAGAAACCATATCACTCGAACGATGAATATCGCATGTAAGTACATGAGAAACTCCTGAAACTGGATGAGCTTTGCTTATGTCACTGATATTAAGCTTACGCGCCAAATGACTTGGCAAAATCCACAGCTTCCTGTGTGATTGTTCTAATAGAGAAAGCTTCTGTGAGATTGATTCCACAAGGCCCTCACAAAAAGCCCGGTCTGACGGATTTTCGGCGACAACATTCAAAGGAAGCATTACCACTCCCTTTCCTGGCTTCACTACAGAGTTAAATAAGTTTGATATTGGTTGCCGTAATGCGGGAACGAACAATAATATAAGCAGCACCACTACTATCCCGGCAGCAGGAAGGATTATTTTTGGCGGCATATTTGGAAGAGGGCGTGATAATATTTTTTTTATTGGGACTGGAATAATTTTTCCCATAACAATATCCCGCTTCAAGCGCAAAAGATCTGCTTTTAAGTCGGCTGCAGTTTGGTAACGTTGTGAAGCATCCTTTTCCAGACACTTGTCCAGGATCCTCTCATATTCAAGAGGGATACCACTTCTTAACCCCGTTACAGGTTGAGGCTCATCATGAATTATGGAATGTAGAACTGTCTGTTCGTACTCTCCTTTGAATGGCAGCAGCCCGGTGAGCATCTCGTAGAGCAATACTCCAAAGGACCAGAGATCCGTGCGGTGATCCATTTCATTTCCACTTGCCTGTTCTGGCGACATGTAGGGAACGGTGCCCATCACAGTTGCCGTTTTTGTGATCTTTGTTTTTTCTAAGAGCTTGGCCAACCCAAAATCCGTGATCTTTGCCTGTCCTTTGGACGTTATCATAATATTTCCGCACTTAATGTCTCTGTGGACAATGCCCTTTTCATGTGCTTCCTGGAGGCCTTCCGCAATCTGTGTTGCCAACTCAATGGATTCATTAATATCGAGTGGTTTTTCACTGATCCTTTTCTTAAGATTCTCCCCCTCTATATATTCCATGATAATGAAAGGCACGCCTTCGGCGTCTTCAATGTCGTAGACGGTGCAGATATTGGGATGATTCAAAGCAGCGGCAGCCTGTGCTTCGATCAAAAAACGTGTCTTTCTCTCTTCACTTTCTAGGGCATCAGGAGTGATCAATTTCAAAGCGACAGTTCGTTTTAGCTTGATGTCTTCGGCTTTGTAGACAACACCCATGCCACCTCTGCCCAATAATTCCAAGATTTGGTATTTTTCAGCGAAAAGGCTGCCAACAGGTAATTCCTGCAAAGTCATAAAAAAAGTTTTTGTCCTGAAAGAAGGTTCTTTTTCCGGAACTCTAAAATCTGACCCGCATTTGCTGCAAAAATTGCTCTCTTCTGCATTGTCAAATTGACAATGTTGGCAAATAACCGGCATTCTTTTCCCTCGGTCTTCTTTCAAAAGAGTATCAATAAGCAAAGAAATAGTCAATAAAGGAACAATCTCAATGACTTGAATATGAAACTGATATCAAAATTAATAAATTTTTGATATTATTATCAACTCTTCGAATGGGATAAAGGAATATTTCGAATAAAATTTTAAGGAGGCAGTGATATGCCTATACCTGAAATTCTTGATGCAGTAATCTTAAAAAATGGGGATTTTGTTAATGGAAAAGTTCTTACTAAATATTTCAATCTTAAGACTTCGTATGGTGAAATAAAACTGAAGAGGAAGGATGTCGAAACTATCCACATGAAAGGAACTCAGTTTACTAAGGATGAAATACTGACAATGGAATTGAATAAATTCTCAGGCACTTTGAAAGAAAAAATCATCGAAGTGAAATTGAAAAGCGGCCAAAAAATAGAAATTGAAAAAAATAAAATCCATACTATTATGATATTGACAAATCGAACCTCAAAATAAAGAAAATATGTTTAAATTACGGCGGAATTAAGTGAACCATTTGCATTTTCTATGCTTGATTTTCCACTAGGGTAAGTATGTTACAGGAAACATTAACCGATACAGAGATAGAAGGGAGCCCGGAGAGCCTTCTTTTCCCCTTCCCTTCACTAAAAGACAAGATCGATCCTTTCCTCATATTTTTGATTGTATTAACCAGTGTTTTGATTGTGTTTTTCACGATCAAGCTTCAGATTATTCAGTTGTGGATTGAATTTTTAAAAAGCAATGCGGTTTTAAAAATTGCAATTTACCCCCTAGTTTTCTCAACTATCTACATAATTGCCGGCATAATTTTTAGAACAACTCTTTGGTTCCGTTACAAACCAATGACCCTAGAGCCGGATGAAACTGTAGAATGGCCTTCCGTGACTGTTATCATGCCTGCCCTTAATGAAGAAGAGTTAGTGAAATCCTCTATTGATTCCATTTTTAAATGCTATTATCCGGAAGAGAAGCTTGAGGTTATCTGCATAAACGATGGGTCGGAGGATTCGACTTACCAGAAGATGCTGGAGGCTAAGATAAAGCATGGAAAACAACTCAGAATAATTAATTTCAAGAAAAACCTGGGAAAGAGAAAAGCTCTTTACGTTGGTCTTAAAAAATCAAGAGGGGATATTATTGTCACAGTGGATACAGACTCAAAAATCGGAAGTAGCGCGATAAAAAACATCGTTATTCCTTTGATAAAGGATAACCAAACTGGAGCCGTTGCAGGAAGGGTAGAAGTTTTAAATGAAAAGAAAAATTTCCTCACGCGTATGCTTGCTATCCGGTATTCCATCTCGTTTAATTTCGGACGGGCATACCAAAGTGTTTACGGCGCCGTGTTTTGCTGCCCCGGTGCTCTTACCGCCTACAGAAAACACGTGCTCGAGGAGTTTATCCATGATTGGGTAAACCAGACGTTTCTAAAAACCCCCTGTACTTATGGAGAGGATCGGGCGCTAACAACAAATATACTGAAAGCCGGATACACAACCCGGTTCCAATCGAATGCCATTGTGTACACTAAGGCTCCATCGAAATTTGGTCAAATGAACAAGATGTACCTTCGTTGGACACGGAGTTATCTGAGGGAATCGATTCTTTTTTCAACATTCATGTTTACAAAATACCGGAAAAAAAAACGGCTTCTGCCCATATTGGATTTTTTCTTTCTTAACTTCCTCCATCCTTTTCATCTCTTTTCAATTGGTCTTCTGGTCTATTCTTTTGTTGTGCATCCTGTTTTCATACTGCGTCATATTGCTTTCTTAGTGATCGTGTCCTTTTTTCTCTCCTTATATTACCTGAGGACAAAGAGAAGCATGTCGTTTTTA
>JAUWVG010000396.1 GCA_030617525.1 Candidatus Aminicenantota bacterium
GCATCCGGAAAAGTCATCGTGCCAAAAATATCCGCATGACATTTGAAGATGCAGATCACCTTGTGGTCACACTTCCCTACCAATGCAGACTCAAGGAGGCAGAGAGCGTACTTTTAGAGCACAAAAACTGGATTTTACGTAAAATAAAAGAATCTCAGACAAAAAGGAAAATCCCTCCTCCTTTTTTGCTCACGGATGGAGCACAACTGCCGGTACTCGACAAGGCCTATCCGCTGTCGCTTTCTGTCCAAAACCAGAAAAGAGCCCGCTGGGATTTTCAACATAACACATTAAACATCACCGCACATCAGCTGACTCCCTCTATTATTTCCAGAGGAGTGATGCACTGGTACAGAACAATGGCCCGCCTTTTTCTCGAAGACAGAGTTCCTTACTGGGCTAAAAAAATAAATGTCTCCCCAATAAATATTCGTGTTAAAAATCAACGTACTCTCTGGGGCAGCTGCTCCAGAAAAGCCAACCTGAATTTCAACTGGAGGATACTGCTCCTGTCAAATCAAGCTGCAAACTATCTCATCATCCATGAGTTGTCCCATCTAAAGGAACTGAATCATTCTCCCAACTTCTGGCAGCATGTTCAGGAGTACTGCCCAGAATACAGAATACACAAAGCCGAACTTAAGCACAAAAACGCCTGGTTGAAGTATCCGGGCAATACGGCCAATCCCTCTTAACCCTATTTTTTCCATCCCTTCATATTCAAGATCTCTCTACTCTCTGTGAGACATCCTCATGTTTAGATTTTCGTTTTTTTGAACGGAGACCACTCAAAATTCTGGCCATCTGCCGGGGATCCAGCTTTTTCCGCACCCTGAGCAATCTTATATTTGTCTCCATGAACGTTTTCGGCACATGAGGCTGCGCCGATTTCTGCTTCCGGACAAGAGTAACGGCTTCAGAAGGGCACGTGCTCACACACAAGCCACAGCCAATACACCGGTCAAAATTGTACTCAACAGAGTCATCAGAAATAGAGATCGCTTCCATCTGGCATCGCTCAACACAGACTTGACAGTTCGTGCACAAGTCGGAATCATACGCCACCATAAACGCCGAAGATACAAGCTCTGCAGGCTTGGGATGGTTTTTGACTGTCCTCAGCACCGCACAACAGCACCCACAGCAGCAGCAGATATTGACAATTTTCTTGGAATTAGAGGGTTGTAGAACAAGGCCGTGCTTATCAGCTTCATGCAATATCTCGAGTACCTCTTCTTTTTCAATTTTTCTGCCAAGCCCGTTTTTTAAATAGTAATCGGTAGCACTTCCCAAAACCAGACAGCTCTCCTCAGGTTTTTCACAGCCTTCCCCGATCATAGTCCTTTCTTTCCGGCAGATACAGGGTGCAACGAGAAATTTATTGTGCGATCGGACAAGTTCTTCAGCCTTTTCATAGGGCATCACATCCAGTTCTACAGGAATGCTCGAGCCCACAGGAATGGTACGCAGTTGAGGTGCCTTTTTCCATGTGTCGACATTGAGGAGTGTGGGGATGTATTCTTCCATGTCCCTAATTAGATCTGGATCCAAGTCGTTGACATGGTATTCCCAAATGCCTATTACATATTGAGTGGCCATGTAGAGGGATGGACGCCCCTTTTTTTCAATTCTATAAACGAGACCCCTCTGTGACATCTTTTCGAGTAAATCGGCTGTGGCCTTTTCATTCTTCTTAGCTCTTTTCGTAATGGTTCCCGCATCTTCAGGAATAAGACTCAGCTTCATCGCCAGCTCGGCTTCTTCCGGAGTGAAGAGTTTCTTTAGGATACGAATTTCGACTCCTGTATCCGTGGAGGGGAATCCGCCGGGAAGTCCGTCTAAGAATTTAGCAAGTTTGTTGTATATATCCATCTTTTAATATTTCCATAATTTGGAGTTTTCTCCAGGTGGGGCATTTTTCGTGATGTGCTCGGCCATTATTCTTTCCAGCTCTCCAGATGATCTTTGGAAGGGTGTCCAGCCATGCGTTTTCCTCGGGCGGCCGTACTGAAAAGATCCGGCATAATAGGGATTTTTCGTGTCCTCAAGGAACATCTCGAATTCATAGACCGCTTCATTCAGATAGAAATTATCCATGTCTCCACAGTAAACAAACAATTTCCCCTTAAGCTGAGGCCCGATTTTGGACCAATTCTTCTCCAGGCAATGCCGAAGATCATATCTTTCCTTCAAATACTCGGCTACATCATGGTCGATTGTCCCTGTGAATTTATCCCAGAGAGGTTGGGGATAGCCATCTTTTCCCACTGGTCCATAAACGGCATTCCAAGCATCCAGCTGCTGTCCGGATCGATTTTTTGATCCCAGAACAGCCTCTAACTGACTGAGTTGACGAAGAGTGACCAGAACCTGACCGTGTTCATCTCTCATCATGGGGCGTTCGGGTTTAAGCCAACCTCGTTCGACAAAAAAGGCATTATCGTCATCATAGATATTGGTGAGCTGGTAGAAGCGAAAATCAACAGGATCCGGAAAAAAGCTCCAAGCTCCTCCAAAAAAATCAGGATTAAAAACCTGAAGAGCTAAGGATTCCCATCCTCCCGTGGATCCTCCGGAAAGAACTCGAGCATAGGACTTGCCGATCCCACGAAATTTCTCTTCTATTCGAGGAATAAGTTCCGTCAGGATCGCATCTCCATATGGACCGCAGTTGACGGAATTGACGGCATAGGAATCATCAAAAAAGGGAGTGGGGTGCTGAATGGTCACGGCAATCATCCTGGGAAAATCTTCCGCAGTCCAGACTTTAAAGAAACTGCTGTCCTCACTGAATCTGTATGGAGGGCGCAGGGAAAAATGGCCTTGGATATAGTGAACGGGATATTTGACATCAGGATGTGTGTCATATCCTTCCGGAAGGAGCACAACAGCCCCTAAAGAGATAGGACACCCCCAGAATTCAGAAAGAAGGGGGCTTTCAAATTTTATATGTTTTACCCACCGTGTATCTTCAGGTATGTCCACAGGAGGGATCACCTTATCCATGCTCAACCTGATCGTATTCTCCCGAGAGGGATTGAAGCTGATCTTTTGCACCTCACTGTACAGATTGCCGGGCGACCTGTTGAACTGCTGGCCCTCCCACTGATCCATATGCGCCCAAATTACGTGGCCGTCTGCCCTTTTGAATTCGGTGTAGATATTGACCAGGCTCTGAACAAAGTAATCTCCAGCCGGAATCTCCGCCAGGCTTTTTAAAGGAAATCCCAGGACGGTCTCGTCGATAATCACAGATTCTCCCGGTTTGAGTTTTTCAATATCCTTACCGAAAAACGGCTCGCTGTTGCTCCATCCACCTGCTTGAAGCCGGGGTTCTCTTCGATTTTCTTTGGTGATCAAAACAAAAACCCGGACAGTAATGTCTTCAGGATGGGCAGACGCAGGAAATGAAATTTCAAATCTGATTTTCGAAGCATCCTGGGAAGAACAAAAGAAGACAAGATTGAGAATCACTCCCAGAAGCAGAAGTTTAAATACTCCTGATAAAAGTTTGTAATTTTTTTTCATGACTTTGTTCCCATTTTTTT
>JAUWVG010000410.1 GCA_030617525.1 Candidatus Aminicenantota bacterium
GCCGGTGTTCCGATGATCGGACTCAATGATTCCGGTGGCGCCCGCATTCAGGAAGGTGTTGCCAGTTTGGCGGGATATGCTGATATTTTTCTTCGGAATACTCTGGCTTCGGGTGTCATCCCTCAAATTTCTGCAATAATGGGACCCTGTGCCGGAGGAGCGGTGTATTCTCCGGCCATCACAGATTTTATCATCATGACACAGGGAATCAGCCGGATGTTTATTACCGGACCGGAAGTTATCAAAGAAGTGACACATGAAGACGTCACGATGGAAGAACTGGGAGGAGCCGATACTCACAACACCTTAAGCGGAGTGGCGCATTTTTCGGCTGAAAGTGAAGAGCAGACACTGGTCCTGATCAGAGAACTTTTATCATTTATTCCGGATAACAATATGGAGGATTCTCCATTCAGGGAAACCTCCGACCCTGTGGACAGGCTTGATGAAGATTTAAATTTTATTGTTCCCGATGATCCCAACCGGCCCTATGATATCCGCGAGATCATTAAGGTTGTGCTGGATGATAATCATTTTTTTGAGGTCCAGGAACATTTTGCCAAAAATATTGTTATCGGCTTCGGCCGGCTTGGAGGCAAATCTGTGGGCATCGTCGCCAACCAGCCGGATCACATGGCAGGAGTTTTGGATATCAATTCATCTGATAAAGGTGCCCGATTCGTTCGATTTTGTGATGCGTTTAATATTCCGCTGATCACCCTGGAAGATGTGCCGGGATTTCTCCCCGGTGTTTTACAGGAACATGGGGGCATCATCCGCCATGGAGCAAAACTCCTCTATGCTTTTTCAGAGGCAACAGTGCCAAAAATCACCATCATTACACGGAAAGCCTACGGTGGAGCCTATTGTGTTATGGCGTCCAAACACATAAGGGCCGATATCAATTATGCCTACCCCACAGCGGAAATCGCAGTGATGGGCCCTGAAGGCGCTGTTAAGATTGTGTATAGAAAAGAACTGGAAAAGGCGAAAAATCCGGAAGAGTTCAGGCGACAAAAAATCAAAGAATTCAGGGAAAAATTTGCCAATCCCTATATTGCCTGTGAAAAAGGTTATCTTGATGAAGTGATTGAGCCGAAATATACACGGCCTAAACTCATCGCTGCTTTGAGAATGCTTGAAAATAAGCGAGACACAAATCCTCCGAAGAAACATGGGAATATCCCACTTTGAGTCTTTTATGCCAAAATTATTCGAAAAAATCCTGATCGTCAATAGAGGGGAGATTGCGGTCAGAATTATACGCGCTTGCCGGGAGATTGGGATTATTCCTGCCGTTGTTTTTTCTCAAGTTGACAGGAAAGCCCTCCATGTCAAAATGGCGGATGAAGCCTATTTTATAGGTGAAGCCAAACCGTCAGAAAGTTATCTCAATATAAACAAAATTATCAAGGTGGCTCATGACTGCAAAGCGCAGGCGATTCATCCCGGTTATGGTTTTTTAGCCGAAAATCCCAAGTTCGTCAGGCGTTGTGAAAAAGAGGGGATTGTCTTTATCGGTCCTCCTCAAGAACCCATGAGGCTGATGGGCAACAAGGTAATCTCACGTCAAATGATGGCTGATGCCGGAGTTCCCATTATTCCGGGATCTTTAAAACCTGTGAAGGATAGAAAGGAACTTGAGAAGGCTGCAGAGACCATAGGTTTTCCTGTGCTGTTGAAAGCCGCGGCTGGAGGTGGAGGAAAGGGTTTACGGCGTGTACAAGAAAGAGCAGATCTTTTGCCGGCCTTCAATCTTGCCCAATCTGAAGCTTTGTCGAGTTTTAATGATTCTTCTGTCTATATCGAAAAATACGTTGAGGAACCTCATCATATTGAGATTCAGATCTTGGCCGACCATTCGGGAAATATTGTACATCTTGGCGAAAGAGAGTGTTCGATTCAAAGACGTTATCAGAAAGTGATTGAAGAAACTCCATCGCCTTTTCTCGATGAAAATAAACGGAATGAGTTGGGACGGATAGCCGTTAAGGCTTCGGCCGCAGTCGGATACCGGAATGCAGGAACGGTCGAGTTTGTCGTAGATAAGGACAAAAATATATACTTCTTGGAAATGAACACGCGCCTGCAGGTGGAGCACCCAATCACAGAAATGGTGACCGGCATCGATTTGGTGAAAAGCCAGATAAAAATTGCTGCCGGTTGGCCTTTGGAATTTTCCCAGGAAGAAATTCAATCTAGAGGCCATTCTATTGAATGCAGAATTTATGCGGAGGATCCGGACCAAGGATTTATGCCTTCCCCAGGGAAAATTGAACATTTGAGAATTCCTTCAGGAGGTTTGGGTGTCCGTTTGGATTCAGGAATCCATGAAGGATACTGTGTTCCCTTGGAATATGATCCGCTGCTTTCTAAGCTGATTTCCTGGGGCCGTTCAAGAGATGAGGCTGTAGAGAGAATGAAAAGAGCACTTTCCGAATACCAAATCTACGGGATTAAAACCACCATTCCGTTTTTTAAACGTATTCTCCGGCATCCAAAATTTATCTCGGGAGATTACAATACTCATTTTATTGCCAATCTAGAAAAAGTGACAGAAGATCAGGACCCGGAAGAGAAAACGGTCGCTTTGATTGCCGCAGGAATAAAAAGCTACATGGAGAGTCAGGCCGGCAAAACATCCAGGAAATTGGGTCGAGGGAGCAATTGGAAGTTTCAGGGACGGCTGCACAACTTTACTAATAGGCGTTAAGATGAATATATCGTTTTGGCTTGAAGATAAAGAATACTTGTTGAATATTGTCCAACGGGAAAAAAATGAACTCCAAGTGTCATTAGGGAAAAATATCCATCATGTGTCCTACGAGTTTTTAGGTGACAATGAAGTTCTTTTGAGCATTGATGGAAAGATTCACTCGGTCGTATTTCATTCAAATATGACTTCTTTTTCTGCATATATTAACGGAAGAAGTTTTACGATTGAAAAGAAGTCAGCGCATCAAATCCTGGGAGACCGGAAAGCTGAGCAAAAGAAAAGAGATGTTAAAACTTCCATGCCTGGAAAAATCATAAAGGTGTTGGTCAAAGAAGGTGATAGTGTCAAAAAAGGCCAGGCTGTCTTGATTCTTGAAGCCATGAAAATGCAGAATGAAATCAAAGCTCCCCAAAGCGGACGGGTTATCCGGATCATTCCTCAAACGGGAGAATCTGTAGAGACCGGGGCTCTTCTTTTTTCTGTGGGCTGAAAGAGAGACAAAAGCCACTAAAAAGAAAAATCTGATGAAACGGAGAAGAAAATTAAAGTCTCTGATTATTTTTGGCGTCATTTTCCTTATTATTTTTGGAGCAGGCATTGTCTTAAAAAACATTTTTCTTCAACAGATAAAAAAACAAATTCAATCCAATTTTGGTTATTCACAGCTTCGTCTTAA
>JAUWVG010000447.1 GCA_030617525.1 Candidatus Aminicenantota bacterium
AGATTCACATTCCCTGTTTTTAGAATCGATTCATCGGTCGGTTTTACAAGGAATTTATGATCAGAAAACTCAATTTTTCTGGCCTGACTCGAAGGAGACCGGCCGGTAATCGCGTATAAAACAACGACGTTTTTCCCCGTCTTTTCGGCACCAATAATGATGACCCTTCCCGGATAATCCTTCTCAATTAGCTTTTCTAGACCTTGTGTCATACGTCTTCTTTGTTGACTTATTAGATAACACAGACACTTTTTGAAGTAAAGCCAATGAACCTGTTAGCATCCATATTTCCGTGATTTTTTTTAGAGTTCTGGGAAGATGATGAAGAAATTCGTATCGGAGGACGATCGGGCACGGTTCCTCCCCTGGAGGAGAGCGAGGACGGAGATCGAGTGAGCTTTCCTCGCTGGGGAAAGTGAAACGTGGTTTCTTTTCACTTTACAGAACTCGTTATAGAAATCGCGGAAATGTGGATGCTTGTCTTGATCCATAAATTGCGTTAGAATTTTCACATCACCAATGGAGAGGAATATATGAGCAACAAGGCCCAATCAGTCAAAGCCTATAAAAATCTTGAGTTTCTCAATTCAAGAGAAGCACGAACTCTACGAATTTTAAGCGAGTACCAGGAACCTCTTTCACGGCTGGACAAATATAAAGTCAATAATTGGGTTCTATTTTGTGGCTCGGCAAGAATCGATCCTAAGAATAAGAAAGATCCCTTATATAAATATTATTGGGAAGCTGAGGAATTGGCCCATGAACTCGTCAAATGGGCCATCGAGTTGAAACCCAAAGGAAAAAATTTTGTTATCTGCACGGGGGGGGGGCCAGGAATTATGGAGGCCGCAAATCGAGGAGCACATAGAGCCGGAGGCAAATCCATCGGGATGAACATCTCTCTTCCATACGAACAGAAAGTCAATCCTTATGTCTCTCCTGAATTGTCATTCACCTTCCATTATTTTTTCATGCGAAAATTCTGGCTGGTTTACAAAGCAAAAGCAATCGTCGCATTTCCAGGCGGATTTGGGACCTGTGATGAAATCTTTGAGCTGCTGACACTGATCCAGACTATTAAAATCAATAAAAAAGATATTAACGTATGCCTCTACGGAGAAGAATATTGGAAAAAAATCATTGATTTTGAAGCGATGCTCAATTTTGGAGCTATAGACGAAGACGATTTTAAGCTCATTCAATATGTCTCTGATCCCATGGAGGCCTTTAGTTATCTCAAAGACAATCTCTTCAAACATTTGCTTTGAGACAGAAGTCCGAGTTGGAATTTGCACAAGGAGCCAGAATGATGAATAGAACAAATCAGAGTATCCTTATATTAGCACTGTTTTTTCTCTTTTTTTCGGCCTGTGTGAGGACGAAGTATTTTCCTGAAGGCAACATTCAGACAGGACTGGCATCCTGGTACGGTGAAGATTTTCATGGCAAGCTTACGTCCAACAGGGAAATCTACAACATGAATGACATGACAGCTGCACACAAGACGCTTCCCTTTGGTTCATATGTGATTGTCACCAATCTAAATAACAATAAATCCGTAACAGTTCGTATCAACGACAGAGGACCTTTTATCGAGGGACGTGACATCGACCTCTCCTATGCGGCCGCCAAGGTCTTAGAGATGATAGAACCGGGTGTTATCCCTGTGACCATTGAAATCCTGAAGAGCTTGTCCCCACGGCCCTCCTCACAAAAATATTCCATCCAAATCGGCTCTTTTTCCAAAAAAACGAATGCCGTCAATTTAAGGCGAAAACTCGGAAACAGATTTGGAAGTGTTTATATCACCGAATTCAACACCGGGCATCAGACATACTTCAGAGTGAGAATCAAGGCCAAAACTCGAGATGATGCCGAAAAAATCGCTTTGAGGCTCCAGCAAAACGGCTACACAGTTATCATTCTTGAAGAACAGTAGGTTCCAAGGATATCTTGCCCATGTTGTCTAATGGTATAAAGACACATTACAGACATGATTTTGACAAAGGAGGATAAAATATGAAAAAAATTGCTTTAATCACTCTTATTACCATGGCCTTTTTTGTATTGGCAGGATGTCTTGTCACTCACCCGGCAACAGCCCCTCCTCCGGCCAAAAAAGAAATCCGGTCAGCCAAGCCCGGACCGATGTTTGTCTGGATAACAGGACACTGGAAATGGACAGGATCAAATTACTCCTGGATTTCAGGCCATTGGCTAAAAGCCCCCAAAGGGAAAGTCAGGGTTCAAGGGCACTGGAAAAAACGAGGAAGCAATTGGGTGTGGATATCCGGCCACTGGAAAAGAAGATAATCACACTCCTATTATTTGTGTCTTTTTTTAAATTTTTCCAGAAGTTCCGTGTACAGGCTCGACAGATCCATCTCTACCCCATCGATAAAAACATGAGTGATGTTTGTTCCCAGCTCTAAAATATCGCCATCTGCAAGAACAACATTGGCAATCTTCCCCTTCTCTAAACTTCCAATTTTGTCGCCCATACCAAATATTTCCGCGGGATAAATCGTGACAGCTCTAAGGGCTTCTTGTTTGTCCAATCCAAAGGCTGCTGCTTTAGCCGCATGATAGGGCAAATCCTTGGCAAGGCTTGCACTCTGAGAGGAAAAAGCAATTTTTACACCGGCTTTGCTCAATACTGAAGGGTTTCTATAAATGGCATCATACCCATCTTCCCATTTAGCAGGCTGCCCATAGAGGGATGCAAAAACAACAGGAATTCCTGATTCCTTAATTTTTTCCGGAATTTTCCATCCGTATGTAACTCCATAGAAGATCGCCTTTAGATTCTCATCCTTGACAAATTTGATGGCGTCTAAAATATCTTGTTCCGCGTGGACGGAGATCATGACCGGAAGCTCCCCATTGATGACGGAAAGCAGATTTTCGAAGATTTCGTTAAATTCCGGAAGAGCGAGCAGAGAATCTTTTTTGGCTGCTTCTTTTCGTTTCTGATAATATCTGGTTTTATTCAAGAGGTCCTTGAGTTCAGTGATCTGTCGGGAAGCCTGTTCTTG
>JAUWVG010000477.1 GCA_030617525.1 Candidatus Aminicenantota bacterium
AAGAATCCAAGCGTGTCGTCAGCTCCAGATAGACCTGGTCATTAAGCTCGAGTCTTTCTTCTTCAATAAAATAGATCAACTCATTCGCATATCCAGCAATTCGTTCCGAAGAAAAAACAGCATTTTCATTTGTTCTAAAGATTCCTGCATTCCTATCGTATTCTAAATAAGAACCTTCCAGGTTTGCCTCTTCATATCGAATTTTCGCTTTCCCCTTCATAAGAAAGTGCGTCCAATCTCGGTCGTAAATAATCTCATCTGCCAAAAGCTCATATTTTCCCTTATATAATGCTCTGACGTTTCCAACTGCATGATTGAGTCCTTCATCATCGACAAACAGCTCATCGAATTCGACAGCGAGAATGTCTTCCCCCCCCCTTGTTTCAGACATTTCCCCCCTCTCCATTTTTTCCGCTTTTTCGGGAGGAGCTTCATTCTCGATACGCTTAATCTCAGGCCTCTGATTTGAATATTTGATGAAATTGGCGGTAATGACCGTGACAATAACCAGGAGGATTCCTGCTATGGAAAGCTTGAGAAATTGTGCGAGATTAAGTTTCAAGTTAGCCATGGCTCAAGACTCCCCTTTATTATACTCTTATTCGAACCACAGGGCTATGTGGATTTCGCAAGCATCCTCATTTCCATGATTGTTTTTAGGACAAGATTTGAACTCTTTCTTTAAATCATGGAATTGGGGATGTTATCGTGGATTTTTTCATGTCTTCAAGAGACAGATTAAGCTTTTCTTCTCCTAAATATACAGAAGTCTGGATCGAATAGGCAATATCCACAAGTTCTCCCTTACAGATTGTATCGGCCAGATCTCCCTTTCCCCATCCAAGAGCTTCAAACACTCTCTCGTTATGTTTGAGTAAAAATTTACTGTGCTTTCCCTTCAATTTTTTTGGTTCCAAAACCACTTCAGCCTTTTGGGTCATAAATATGGGCTTGGAATTCCCGACTCCAAAAGGAGAGAGAAGGGACAGGTAATCCAGAAACCCGGAATCAATTTGATCGAAATCGATGTGAGCATCAATAATAATCTTTTTCTTCAGATCCTCATCGGATATTTTAGACTCCGCATAAGATGTGACAGCCGAACGGAAAGCATCCATATTCTCAATCGTGAGCTCACATCCTACGGCAAGAGTGTGCCCTCCATGGTTGAGACAAAAGCTCTTATTTGCATGCAAACAATCAATGAGTGAGAATTCTTTGATACTCCTCCCCGATCCAAGGGCTTTTCCATCCACTAAAGCAAAAAGGAGGACCGGACGATGAAACAACTCTTTCAACTTCGACGCCACAATACCGATGACACCTCGATGCCAATTCTCGCTCCCCAGCACCAAAATCTTATATTTTTTTTCGAGCGAACGATTTTTTATCATCTTCAGGGCTTGAGAAAATATTTTGCCTTCGACATTTCGTCTTTTCGAATTCAACTGGTCAAGTTCCTGGACCATACTGTGACATTCCTCGACGTTTTTAGTAAAAAACAGCCGGACAGCCAAATCAGCTTTCCCCATTCGTCCTGCTGCATTTATCCGGGGTCCAATTCTGAAGCCCACATCCCCAACAGACACTTTTTTGCCGCTCAACTGGCAGATGTCCAGGAGCTTCTTCAACCCCGGATTAGAAACATTCTCTAAACCCTTTAATCCAAATTTGACAAACAACCTGTTTTCTCCACGTAAAGCTACAACATCAGCCACAGTTCCGATAGACACAAGCTTCAAATAATGTGGGAGAAGCTCTGCTCGGCCGTCCTCTTCAAAGAGCGCCTGGATAAGCTTAAAAGCAACACCGATTCCTGCAAGATATTTATCAGGATAAGCGGAATCCTGGATAACAGGATCGAGAACAGCAAGAGCTTGTGGAAGGTCAGCTCCCGGCAGGTGATGATCTGTTATGATAACATCCACCCCATGGGTTTTGGCACGCTCTACAAATTCTACAGCCTTTATGCCGCAATCCACACTGACAACAACCTGAGCCTTCTTTTCAAGAACGATATCCAAATAGCTCGGTTTGATTCCGTAACCTTGGGACAGCCGATTGGGAATAAAATAATCCACGTCCCCACCCAAAGCCTGAAGCGCTCTTGTTAGGATAACCACAGAGAGGACACCATCGACATCATAATCGCCAAAAATTACGATTTTTTCTCCCCGCAAACACGCGTTTCGGAGCCTGTCCACGGCAGCTCTCATCCCAGACATAAGGAATGGGTCTTGCAGGTTATCTAGGGTACCGTACAAAAAGGATTGGGCTGTGTCTCGATCAGTGATATTTCTATTGACCAATATCCGGGCAATCTCAATGGGGATCTCCATTTCTTTGGAAAGAGTCTCTGCCAGCTCCGTGTTTGTAGGATATATCCAAATGGCTTCATTCATAAGTGAGACACTTTAGCACATTTAATCTGTTTTGTGGAAGAATTTTCTATTTCCGTGATTTCAAAAATGAGTTCTGTAAGTCGATTAGAAATCACGGGAATTGAAATACTTGCAATGAAAACAAAGAAATTAGAGAAAACATCGACATTTTTTATGAATCATTCACGAGTCTAGAATGCCTCAGATGCAAGGCGTCGACGTATGAAGCTGTACTCTTGTACCGCAAATGCGTCGCAACAAAGCAGATGAGGTATTATCGACTCGCCCCCTTGGGGTATAAAAATGTCGATTATTGATAAAAAGTCGAACAAAAATAAAATTTTCAAGTTGTTTTCCCGAAAATCAAAAGAAAAATCTGAAAATATAGAAA
>JAUWVG010000287.1 GCA_030617525.1 Candidatus Aminicenantota bacterium
TTTGACTGTCATCACCAAAGACCAACTCGTAATCTTTACAGTCTTTATCAGCTTTTTTATCCCTTGTCTTTCGACAGTCGCAATCCTTTGGAAAGAGGTTGGCCGGAAAATCGCATTTCTGTCTATGGGATTAAATATCACGGTGGCCATTATCCTCAGCCTGATTGTCAGATTAATGATCGGGCTTTAATTATTACCCTTGGTTTTTCTTCCGATTAGTTGATGCAGTAGATGCAAAGGATTCGAGGATTCCAGGGTTCTAGACCCTTTGACCCTTTCTTTATAATTCTTATGCATTTTACTCGAATCCCTGACCCCCTGACCCCTTGAATTCTTATGATCCTTTCTTTTTAGCTGCTCAGGATGACTGTTGCAACGGCGTAGTCCTTTATGTGGGAGATGGATACATTCGCTTCGGAAAAGGGAAATTTTTCTTTTGAGAAAATTTCCAGGGTAGGCTTTCCAGAAGGCAGGTTTTTTATCCCAATATCAGTCCATTGGATTTTGCGGCCTATGGCTTTAAAAAAGGCCTCTTTTGCTGCAAACCGGGCCGCCAAATGTTGATATTTGTTCTTCTTTTTCGAGCAGTAGGCGATTTCCGTTTCTGTGAAAATTCTCGTTAAAAACTTCGGATTTTTTTCGGCGAGAGATTGAATCCGCTCCACTTCGATGATATCGACACCAATCCCAAAAATCATGTCATCCAGTATATCCGATAGAATTAGGAAAAGCTCTTTTTTTCCCTTCTTTTTCTGTGATAGGTGATGGCAAATCTGTGGGCTTCGTCTCTGATCCTCTGTAGAAGCTGGAGTCCGGGGGAGGTTTTTGCCAATTTGAGTCCGTTATTATGGAGGAGAGAAAAGATGATCTCTTCTTTTTTTGCCAAAGATATAATGGGAATATCTTCAAAATCAAGCTCTTTAAGGACTTGAGCGGCTGCACCCAGCTGCCCTTTTCCTCCGTCGACTAGGATAAGATCGGGAAGCGGCGCCTTCACAGTTCGGATTTTAATATACCTCCTGTACAAAACCTCTCTTAAACTTGAAACATCGTCAGAACCCTGGACGGTCTTGATTTTGAATTTCCGGTAGTCGTTTTTTAAAGGCTTTCCATTCTCAAAAACGACCAGAGAACCTACGGACTCTTCTCCTCCGGTGTTTGAAATGTCATACCCTTCAATCCGGCTGGGTAAAGTGTCCAGTTTGAGCTGATTTTGTAACTCAATCAAGGAACTCAGATCTGTCGTTTTTTTGCGAAGCAGGCTGGCCGCGTTTTTATTAGCCAGTTCTATCAATCTCTTTTTTTTGCCTCTTTGTGGCAGATGAATGGTCAGATTCCCTTGTTTCAGCCGCATCAGTTTATCTAAAAGCCTTTTTTGTCCTTGAGGAGAGAGGGGGAGAAGGATGATTTCAGGGAAATCCAGTCTGATTTTATAGAATTTTAGAACCAAATCTGCGAGGAGTTTTTCATCGGGAGTGTTTTGTTCTGCCGACTCCAGTAAATTATCTGATTCGATGACTTTGCCCTTTCTCATCATGAAGACGTAAAGAGACACGTGGGCGTTTTCTTTGGCATAACCAAAAATGTCTTCATTTTTCTCTTGAAGGGATATCAATTTAGGTTTTTCCTTGAGCTGATCGAGTGCGAAAAGAAAATCTCTCCAATGAGCTGCTTGTTCAAACTCCTGTTTTTCCGCTGCAAATTTCATTTTATTTTTAAGAATGTTTGACAACTTTTCCACTCCTCCTTCAAGAAATAGGAGGGCATTGTTCACATTTTCTTTATATTCGTTTTCCGAAATGAAGCCTACACAGGGTGCTGAACAGAGCCCGATGTCGAATTCAAGACAAGGCCGTTTTCGTTTTCCTGGAATGGCCTCCCTGCATGTTCGGATTCCAAAGTATTTGGCCAAAAGATGGATTGTTTTTCTGGCTTGATGAGCCGGGCTGAATGGGCCAACGTATTTTGCGTTATCTTTTTGAACACGTCTTGTCAGTTCTATGCCCGGGTATTTGAGTTGAACGGTTAATTTAAGAAAAGGAAAACTTTTGTCATCTTTGAGATTTATATTGAATTTCGGTTGGGACTGACGGATAAAATTATTTTCCAAAAAGACAGCTTCTCTCTCAGAGTCTGTCAAGATAAAATCAAAGTCTGTTGTTTCAGACATGATGTGTTCGACCTTAGGATCGGAAGTTGGGAGAAAATACGATTTGACTCTATCCCTTAGTGATCGGGCCTTCCCGATATAGATAATCGTGTTTTTTTTGTCTTTAAAAAAATAGATGCCGGGTTTTTTAGGCAGGCTCTGCGCTTTAGCTTTTAAGCCTTTAAGGCCAAATTCAGCTGACAATTTCCAGCTCTCCTTTTTTTAATGATTTGAGTTTATCTCTGAATTTTGCGGCTTTTTCGAATTCCAGATTCTTCGCGCATTTATTCATCAGTTTTTCCAGCTCATCCATCCTCTTCTTTCTTTTCTCAGGAGATAGATAGATGTCCTTCTCTTCAGAGATCCGCGAATAATCAAAGTAATCTTTTTCATAGACGCTGGTCAGGACTTCGTCGATCCTTTTTGTTATGGATTGTGGAGTGATTTTGTGCAAATCATTGTATTCTTTCTGGATTTTGCGTCGGCGTTCAGTTTCAAGGATAGCCTGTTTCATAGACTTGGTTATAGTGTTGGCATAGAGGATCGCTATCCCGGAAATATTGCGTGCCGCTCGACCAAAAGTCTGTATGAGCGAGGTGGAAGAGCGCAAAAAACCTTCTTTGTCTGCATCCAAAATAGCGACCAGTGATACTTCCGGAAGATCCAACCCTTCTCTTAGAAGATTGATTCCGATAAGGGCGTCAAATACTCCTTTTCTTAAGTCTCTCAATATTTTGACCCGGTCTAAAGTGTCTATATCGGAATGGAGATATCGTGTGCGCAGGCCCAATTCATGATAGTGGCGGGTCAAGTTCTCTGCCATTTTTTTTGTCAAAGTTGTGACCAGTGTCCTCTCATTTTTCAAGGCTCTCTTTTTGATTTCGGCCATCAGATCGTCAACCTGGCCTTTAGTTGGGCGGATCTCAACAGCAGGGTCGATGAGTCCAGTGGGCCTGATGATTTGATCGATCTTCTTATTATGGGTTTTATTCAATTCGTACGGTCCGGGAGTGGCAGAGATATACTGGACCTGATGGGCACGTTCTTCAAATTCCTCAAAATTTAAAGGACGGTTATCGAGTGCGGAAGGAAGACGAAATCCGTGTTCAACCAGAGTTTGTTTGCGGGATCTGTCTCCGTGATACATTCCTCTGATCTGAGGAACGGTCACATGTGATTCGTCTATGATGATGATAAAATCTTTTGGAAAATAATCGAGAAGAGTGTAGGGTGCCTCACCGGGTTTTCTTTGGCTGAGATAGAGAGAGTAATTTTCTATTCCGGGACACCAACCAAATTCTTGCAGCATCTCAAGATCGAAAAGAGTTCGTTCTTCAATTCTGTTGGCTTCAATAGTTCGTCCCGAATCCCTAAAAAAGGAAATCCTTGTTTCGAGCTCTTTCTCGATACTGTCTATGGTGCTGTTTAGAATATCTGGAGGAGTCGAGAAAAAAGTTCTGGGATAGATAAGTACTGATGTGAACGAGTCTTTTATTCGTCCCAGCAAAGGATCGATGGAGGAAATATTGGAGACCGTGTTATCTTCCAGCTCAATCCTGTACGCGAATTCTTCATAGGATAGGAAGATTTCGATGATGTCCCCCCGGACGCGGAATGTTCCTCTCTTAAAACCTGTATCTACTCGTTCATATTGGATTTCGACAAGTTTATTAATGATTTTTTTTCGTGTAATGTCCTGGCCCTTCCGGAGAGGAAAGCTCATTGACAGGTAGTTTTGGGGTGAACCGATCCCATAGATACATGAGACCGAGGCTATAATTATGACATCCCGTCTCTGGAAGAGAGAATGAGTCGCACTCAGCCGCATCCGGTCAATCTCGTCGTTAATCGTGACTTCTTTGGCGATGTAAGTGGAGGAGGAGGGGATGAAGGCTTCGGGTTGGTAGTAATCGTAGTAACTGACAAAGTATTCCACGGCATTTTTTGGAAAATACCGGCGAAACTCCTGGTACAGCTGAGCGGCGAGAGTTTTGTTGTGTGATATAACAAGAACCGGCCTGTTTATGTTGGTGGTAACGTTGGCCATGGTGAAGGTCTTGCCGGAGCCCGTCACTCCCATAAGGACCTGGTGTTTTTCTCCTTTTGTGATGCCCTCACTCATCTGATGGATGGCATTGATCTGGTCGCCTTTGGGTTTATAGTCAGAATAGAGCTTGAATTGTTTCATCCCAACCATTATAGCAGAAACAGGGTTAGGGAGATGAAGGGGTGGGGGCGTTTATTTTGACACTGCCTTTGAACAAAGCGCCATCATCGAT
>JAUWVG010000166.1 GCA_030617525.1 Candidatus Aminicenantota bacterium
GCATGGCCCTGGTTGCCCATTTGTGTGGCAATCCCGGCATTTCTGGCTGCCTTGGTGACTGTCCGGGCTTCAAAGATAGTGTGCGTTAAAGGCTTTTCACAATAAACGTGTTTTCCACGCCCTATAGCAGCCATTGTAGCCATGGCGTGAACATGATCAGGGGTCCCAATCACAACGGCATCGATGTTTTTCTCTTTGTCCAGCATTATTCGAAAATCGCGATATCTTTCCGCATCGGGAAATTTTGTGAATGTTCGAGCAGCTCTTTCCCAATCAACATCACAGAGGGCCACAATGTTTTCCTCTGCCATCTGCGAAATATCTCCACCCCCCTGGCCGCCAACGCCGATTCCAACAACATTGAGTTTGTCGCTGGGAGTCACATATTGTTTCCCTCCCAGAACATGTCGGGGAAGGATCATCCAGCTGGAAGCCGCAGCTGTCGTTAGATTTAGAAATTTACGTCGAGATATTTTTTTCATGCCCTCAGCTTATGATAATTTACCCAAAAAACTCAAGCCTATCTTTTTTCTCAAATGTGTTTACCTGGCAGCATTTTTAGTGATATTTTTACAGCATGAATTTTATTTTTCCAGGAAGGTAAAGATGAAGAAAAGTATATCCCAAATTTTAATATTGGCCTCCTTCACAATCTGGTTCGCCGCCTGCGGCGCTGTACAGCATTTTGACATCCTTATAAAAGGAGGGATCGTGATTGACGGCCTCGGCCAACCAGGATTTTTAGCAGATGTCGGAATCCGCGGGAACCGGATCGAGTATATCGGGACCAAAAAAAAGACTTCAGGTTCAACAACTATTGATGCAACAGGGCTTGTGGTCACTCCCGGTTTTATCGACATTCACACGCATTGTGATAGAGGTCTCCTCAGCCAGCCAGACAACAAAAATTATATTCTTCAGGGTGTGACAACCGTCATCGGGGGCAACTGCGGCGGCTCCCCTTTAAGTATAAAAGACTATTTCGACCAGGTTAAAACGAAATCTATCTCTACAAACATCGCCGTCTATGTCGGACACAACACGATCCGGCAGAAGGTGATGGGACAGGAAGACAGGGCTCCTACCGCAAAAGAGCTCTCTCAAATGGAAAATTATGTCGATCAGGCCATGAAAGAGGGTGCCCTGGGACTATCCACCGGCCTCGGCTACACT
Source organism: Candidatus Aminicenantota bacterium (assembly GCA_030617525.1). Lineage (GTDB taxonomy): Bacteria > Acidobacteriota > Aminicenantia > Aminicenantales > Aminicenantaceae > JAUWVG01. The sequence goes on from JAUWVG010000166.1 coordinate 1,174, forward strand.
CCGGGCATGTTTTCCAAGACAGAGGAAATAATCGCTCTTAATAAAGTCGTCGGGAACCACAACGGAATGTATGCCTCCCATATCCGAGATCAGGGTTTGGGTATGTATGAATCCGTAGAGGAAGCCATCCGTATCGGCCGTGAGGGTGGGACACGTGTTCAGATCTCTCACCTGAAACTCTCCATTGACAAACTCTGGGGTGAAACAGAGCAGCTTTTTCAAATTATCGAAGGAGCCAGGATAGCAGGCATCGAAGTGTACTCAGATGAGTATCCCTACATCGCGGCCAGCACGGGACTCTCTGTCATTTTCCCCGCCTGGAGTCTTTCGGGCGGTAAACTCAAGGAACATCTCCAAAATCCGGCCACAAGGGAAAAATTAAAAAAAGAAATGTTCCACACCGGCCGCATGAAGACATACAGGGATAGGGATATGCTTTCCGCATTACAAATCGCCTCTTACCGGAACAATCCGGAATACGAAGGAAAAACACTCCGGGAAATTCTGGTCCTGCGCGGTGACGAGCCCACACTTGAAAATGGAGCTGAACTTGTCATGGAGATGCAGAGCAAAGGAGGCGCATCCTGTGTCTTTTTTCTGATGGATGAAAATGACGTGGCAGCCATCATGAAATTCCCCTTTAATATGATAGGATCGGATGGAAGTGTTGTCCGTTTCGATAGAGGCGTCCCTCACCCACGTTCTTACGGCACATTCCCGAGGGTCCTGGGAAAATATGTGCGTGAAGATAACATGCTTACATTGGAAGAAGCCATAAATAAAATGACCGCTCTTCCCGCTAAATCACTTCGATTTAACGATAGAGGAGTTCTTGCCCCTCAGAAGTTTGCCGATATTGTTGTGTTTGATCCAAAAACGATTAAAGATTTAGCCACATTTGACAGTCCTCATCAGTATCCGACAGGTATCGAGGTCGTCATAGTCAACGGAGTCATCACCGTTCAAGATGGAACACTCACTGAAAACCGTGGAGGCCGGGCTATCTTCGGCCCGGGGAAAGTCAGCTTAGATTAGATATTCAACAATTGTGCAGCGTTTTTGCCGTAAATATTGTCCTTGTCTTCTTCAGAAATATTCAGCCCGGCGATACTCTTGACCATCTGTTTTAGGCTTCCGATCTGGTGAGGATAATCACTCCCGGCAACAAGATGGTCGGCCCCGGCAAAATCTATTGCCAGCTGAAGGGCCTTTATATCAAAATTCACCGTATCAAAGTAAAATTTTCTCAAATATTCACTGGGTTTCTTTGAGATATTTTCCCGGCACTCTTTAAAAGCCGCATATCCTCTGTCCAATCGTTCCGCTAAATAGGGTATTGTTCCGCCAAGATGCCCCAGTTTCCATCTGATCTTAGGATATTTCTCCACAACACCACTAAAAACAAGCTTGGCGGCCGCGAGTGTCGTGTCAAAAGTAAATCCGAGCAAAGGCATAAGCCAGTAGTCGGTCATAGCCTCTACCCCCACCGGGAAAGAGGGATGGATATCAAAAACAGCCTCCAGTTCATTGGCTTTTTCATACAGAGGCCAAAAACTTTCATCGCTCAACGCGACACCGTTGACATTGCTGTGAAGAGCAACACCACGAAATCCCAGCTCAGAGAAAGCACGATCTAACTCTAAAACCGAGGCCTCAGGATCATTGAGCGGGAGAGTGGCCAAGGCGTCAAATCTTTGGCCTTTTTCTTTTTTGATTTTGGCAAAATTATCGTTGACCATCCGGGCAAGTTCGACAGACCGCTCCGGAGATTCGATATGAACCCCAGGGGTCGTAAAGGTGAGGACCTGCATATCAACACCCGCCTCTTCCAGCACTTGGGCCCGGTAGTCGATGTCCCTGTGTCCCGGGACAACAATATTGTAATCTCCGGGATAATGAAGAAGGGGATTGTTGTTTGCGTCATACGTTACTTTTATGTTGCTCTGACCGGTTTGGATAGCCTCCAGGTATTCCGGAGGATAAAAATGATTGTGCATATCAATGATTTTCATAAGCTCAACTCCTACTAGATTTCTTTTTTGTCCACAAATAATATACAGGAACTCCGATTAAGACAAGAGAAAGCCCGAACAGGCTATCTTTTGGGCTTGCGAAAATCTGATTGATCACAATGATGAATGAAGACACTGTAAAAACGATGGGAATGACAGGGTAACCCCAGATGCTGTATCCTCGTTTAAGGTCTTTCCTCCGCCGGAGCAATATTAATCCGATGGCCATCAGGCCAAAGAAAATCCATTCTGTATAGACTACCCGCGTAAACAGCGCACGGTAGGTCCCTGTGGCGACAAGAACAGAGGACCAAACGGCCTGAATCATTATCGCTCTATGGGGAGTTTTGTATTTGGAATGGACCTTTCCCACCCACTGGAACAGCAGTCCATCCTGGGCCATCGAGTAGTAGACCCTGGGACCACATAGGATTATTCCCGTCAGCCCACCGAGAGTGGAAAAGACCACAAGACCGGCCATAAACGCACCACCGCCAAATCCGACAATGGCATCCGCCGCATCGGCAACGATCCGGGTCGATGAGGCCACCTTATCCAAAGGCAGAATATACATATAGACCGCATTTAAAGCGATGTAGCTTATCGTCACAATCAATGTTCCCAGCATGAGGGCTCTAGGAATCGTTTTTTTCGGATCGATTGTTTCCTCAGAATTATATGTCACCATGTGCCAGCCGCCAAACGCAAAAAGACCGGCCACCATTGCGAGAAAAAAACCATTTAAAGGAATTCCGGTCTGTGCAATCTCTCCGGCGGCAAAGTGTTCGGGAACTTCAGAGCCCCAGATAAATCCGATTAGAATGATAAATACAATGACCACAACCTTACCCAAAGTCAGAAGTGTTTGGAGAGAACTCCCCTGCTTGACTCCAATGTAATTAACGGCTGAGAGGATAAGAATGGCGGATATGGCTACTGCTTTTTCCCCAGCGCCGGTTAAAGGAACAAAAAAACCGACATAACGGGCACAGATGAAGGCCACGGCGGCGATAATTCCGGAGTGCATGATCCAGAACATGGCCCAACCCCACAAAAATCCCAAACCCGGAGAATAGGCCTCTTTAAGATACACATATACTCCTCCAGATTGGGTGAAGATGGAGGCCAGTTCCGCACAGACCAGTGCTCCAAAAAAAGTGAGAACTCCCGATAAAATCCAGACAAGAAAAACACCACCCACAGAAGGCACCTGCCCGGTTATTTCCGAAGGCTGCACAAAGATGGACGCTCCGATAATGATGCCCACCACCATGGCTGTGGCATGCGGGAGTTTAATGGCCCGCTTAAGCTCTGGAGTTTTTTCGGGCTTCATTTCGATTGGTGATGTTTATATATCAGCTATGGAAAGATGTCAAAAAAAGTTCCTCTAGTGATTTTTCTTTAAAATGGTATAATACAAAAAAATCTCATCGCGGAGGAAAAGATGGCTCCTCTTAAAAAAGGAATAATACATTATCTGCTCATTTTTGTTTGTTTGATCCCTTTTCTTCAGGCAGAGGAGACTCCCGATTGGGAAAATCCTAAGATCTTCGGCATCAACAAAGAAATCGCCCACAACACGTTTATGGTCTATCCTGATATACCGTCCGCAATGAAAAATTCGAGATCTTTTTCCCCATTTTTTTTATCTCTCAACGGATCATGGAAATTCCACTGGGTGAATAAGCCGGCGGACAGGCCCAAGGAATTTTACAAGCCGGAATTCAGTGTGGACCACTGGGAAGAGATCCCGGTCCCGAGCAATTGGCAGATGGAAGGTTACGGGATCCCGATCTATCTCAATCATCCCTACCCTTTTAAGAAAAACCCTCCTTTCATCCAGCATGAATACAACCCGGTGGGCTCCTATAGAACCGAATTCGAAATTCCCGAAAATTGGATCAACCGGCAGGTATTTCTCAATTTCGACGGAGTGGAGTCCGCCTTCTATTTGTGGATTAACGGCCAAAAGGTCGGCTACAGCCAGGGAAGCCGGACACCAGCAGAATTTAATGTCACACAATATCTTAAGGCGGGGAAAAACACCCTGGCCGCACAAGTCTTCCGCTGGTCGGATGGATCCTACCTGGAATGCCAGGACTTCTGGCGGCTGAGCGGGATTTTTAGAGATGTCTATATGTATTCAGCGCCTTCCGTTCATATCCGCGATTTTGAGGTTATAACGAATTTGGATGAAAACTACACTCACGCCACTTTAAAAGTGATCACAAAACTTACGAATTATTCGCTATCTCCTCAAAATGTCCAGATTGAACTCAGCATTAGAGATAATAAGGGTTTGCCAATCGGCCGCGATCCCTTCATTAAGGACACCATCGAAAATTTTGCCTCCGGTGAAGGGAAAAAAATAACCATAGAAACTAACGTACAAAATCCGTCTAAGTGGTCGGCGGAAAGCCCAACACTCTACACACTGCTTGTTGTTTTGAAGGACATGGATGAAAACATTTTGGAAGTTGTGCCCGGCCGCTTCGGATTCCGGGAAGTGGAGATGAAAAACGGACAGCTTTTAGTTAACGGCAAACCCGTTCTCCTCAAAGGTGTAAACCGCCATGAACATGATCCAATATCCGGGCATTATGTGACAAAAGAGTCCATGGTTCAGGATATTAAGCTCATGAAGCAGTTTAATCTCAATGCCGTACGCACAAGCCACTATCCGGACACACCCTTGTGGTATGACCTGTGCGACGAATACGGCATCTATCTGATCGACGAAGCCAAAATCGAATCCCACGGGATGGGATACCGTCCTGATACAACTCTAGGCAATAATCCGGAATGGGAGGATGCTCACATGGAAAGGATCATCCGGATGGTGGAAAGAGACAAGAACCATCCATCGGTCATCATCTGGTCTATGGGCAATGAAGCCGGCGATGGAGT
>JAUWVG010000269.1 GCA_030617525.1 Candidatus Aminicenantota bacterium
GTCAAAGAAGAAAAAACAATAGAAGTTACAGTCGATAAAAGACATATTGTGTCTCTTGGAGAACGCCTTTACACGGAAAGCATCGAACTCCTCAGGGAACTTGTCAACAATGCCTACGATGCGGATGCTTCTGTTGTCCGCATAACGATCGCATCCGATAGGATCGTTGTAGAAGACGACGGTTCAGGATTGGATTTAGAAGGGTTGAAACAGTATTTCAATATCGGTTCTGAGGAAAAAGTTTTTCATCCCCGTACTCCCAAATATGGCAGAGATAGAATAGGCCAGTTTGGCATCGGGAAATTTGCATCTCTGGCAGCGGCATCCTGTTTTGAAGTTTTCACTCAACAAAATGATTTTGCCGCAAGAGTGATTTTTGACAAGACAGAATGGGAAAAGTCCAAAGATACATGGCACATTCCATGCGAAATCATCTCCCCAGACATTAAAAAAGGGAATGGAACAATCGTTGTCCTGTCGGGACTATCAAAATCCTTTGACTTAGAAGAAGTTAAAAAACGGCTTTCGGAGTCTGTTCCTCTTAGAGCTCCTGATTTTATGGTTCATGTAAACGGCCGCCGTCTTCTCCCCCGAAGCTTTGTTGGTCACAGAATTCCGCTTTTGGAAGGAAACAAGTACGGAATAGTTTCTGGAGAAATCGTGATCACTCCAAGTTCAATGGCGTCCACAAAAGACCTGGGAATTGATATCAAGGTCAAAGGCGTCACAGTTAAGAGAGATCTTTTCGGGATGGAAACGTGGGGAAAAGTTGTTGCCAGGATCAAGGGAGAAATCAATGCCGACTTCCTTCCCATTACCAGCGACCGTTCAAATTTTGTCACGGATTCCGACCAGTACAGGGAATTTCTCAAAATAATGGAAAAAATCGTAGGGAGCATTAAAAAGACTCTGGGAAGAGAAGCGGACCGGCGGTATGACCGCAGGGCCGGTCAAGCCGTTAAGGATGCTCTCCGGAGAATTCACAAAGCTCTGGCTAAAAATCCTGATCTGTCGCCCTTCGGTCCTATTCCATATGGAGAGGAAAAAGGGATTGGCGGTGGCGCTGTTTTAGGTCAAGACAAGGCGAGTAAGGACATTGAGATCAAACCAGAGGAGTCAGATACGGCGGCGGAACCAAAGCCAAGAAAAAAAAGAAAGAGCAATCCCCTGGTAAAGAAAATAACCCCAAATGCGATTGTCCGCAGGATGAAGATGGGGGACAGCACTGTTTCTATCTGTCTGGATTTTTTTGGCGAAACTGGGCCGGAGTGTTTTTCAGAAGGAAATATTATCTATATTAACAGGGATCATCCTTTGTTCAAAAGAGAATCCAAGAGATCGGCGACTTACACGATGTATGTTGCGCGCCTGATGACACAAGAGATCTCATTGATGAACGAAACCCGCAGTCCCCGCCTTGCCTTTAAACGTCAAAACAAACTTCTTAAGGACGCCTTTGCCGAAGACCAAAACCCATCCTGATTTTTTAGGGCCTGGCCTGCCAAACATGAATTATTTTTGTTTTTCCTTCCACTTCAACTTTCTGACAGGAATAAACTCGAATTTTGCGATTCCTATATAATTGGCGTCTTCATTTGTGGCTTCGATTGTAAAGGGTTTTCCCTTTTGCAGCTTTTCATTAGGGATTCTGATCTCTGTGTCATTTCCCAAATTAAAAGTGAAGTTGCCTACGTTTTCCAGTGATACTGTCTCCCCATCCGAATATTTAATCGTGACATTGGGGGTGTAATTTCTGGAAATCCTCGGACGCTTTGTAGGAATGCGTGCCATGGTCACAGCCATATAATCTTGATCCGTTTTGTCCTCTGATACTTCAGAATATTCTTTATATGAGGGAGAAAAGAAATACCCGGATTTAGTAGGAACGACCTCTCCCGTCCAACCGGATTCCACTTGGGAACTGTATTTTCCCTCATCATCGGTTTTCGGATCGCCTGGCAGTCCGTTCATCACAACGCCGCGGATTCCTTTTAGAGAAGTTTCGCCTTCCAAGAGTAGAGACGTTGATACTTTTCCGGAGATTAGAACAAGAGGCTTGGATTGATTTAACGGATCAACGTCTTCATATTTTGGTCCTGACAAGTGGGGGTATGAATATGATGGGTTGGAATAGACTGGAGGATTTGATCCGGAGGCAGCCCCGGAAGGAATCCCGCTGTTCAAGATATGAAAGGGAGCATAATTGAAATTAACTATAAAAGGGCTGTCTTGGTAGTTGCTTTTGTCCTGTATCCATTGAAAAATCTCGATTTGCCATACAGGTTGACCCTCAGCCGTGCCTTTTATCCAATCTCCTCCGTCGTACCATCCGAATTTGGATCCTTCAAATGTCCCTTTTCCAAAAGCAGAACTAAACATCGGAGAATATTCGAGTTCCGGATCCCAAAAATATATCGGAACTTCCTTAAATACAACCTGGGATTGGAATGAATCGAGAAGCCAGCTGTCTGCTGTGCCTTTTAAATCAAGCGTGACAACGATGTCCCACAACTGGATGCATGGCGATTGAATATAGTTCCCCGCGAGAATGTCGTCAGCGAGCTGTTTATAGCCCAGGAACTGAGCCTGTGCTGCAAGTTCGCCGCGTGTCCGCATGATGTTTTCAGATCTTCGGATTTCATCCTGGATTTTTCCATGGACAAGCAAGTCTTCTCCTTCCCCTCTCTTGAGCTTTTCAAACAGAGTGGATTCCATGATGGCATCGACATCCTGAGCGACGAGGGCGCGGAAGGTTATTTTTATCCATTCCATGAGCGTATCCGCAAGAGCTTCCTGTCCAAGCTGGAATGCATCGGCCGCACACTCTCCAGCCCGAAGCCAGTCTTCGAGTGTTGCATCACACGGGTTTACGGCCATTATCTCTGTGGCCCTTTTTTTGACCGCATTTTTTAAGTCTTCCACCTCCTGGTCAATGAGCTCCTGCTGCTGATTGATCACCATTGCAGAGTGGAGATTGGTTAGAGAAAGACAGACGGCTATAAACAAAAATATTATAATAAATTTCTGTTTCATATCATTTCTCCCTATAGTCTTCTTGGCCTTTATCCTACATCATCGCCGTTTAAAAACAAATAATCGATTCGATGACTTAGAGGGAGAATTGGGGCCTGACATTGATAATGTGAATTATTTTATTCCTAATTGTTTTTTTATTAGAAAAGTTAGAGTATTCTTAATCTCTGAATGCCTAGGAACAGGGGCCTTTTTTCCGTTTTCAGGATTCAAATAAATATCGTGTTTTTTCCCGTGGCATTTTAGAACACAGCCCTGACGGGATAATTCCCTTATCAGTTCTTCTCTTTTCAAAGTTCGACTTGAATTTCTTTTTTCTTGCTAGTGACTAAATCAGGGAGGGCTTCGTTTTCTTCTTCAACCATCAGATTGTAAGCATCGTGGATGTTTGTTTTTAATTCTTCAATGCTTTTGCCCTGGCTGAAAACTCCTGGAATTTCTTTTAATCTGCCGATATACCAGTCGTCATCGATCCAATATTCTAATGTGAAGAATTTTCCCATTTTAAGGCCTCTAGATATTTCAATCATACTGCGTTTCCTCCTGTTCTACAATATAGGCGTTCATGAGAGGTTGATTGTCTCAAGTGTGCTTGATAGAACTGATGGAATGTGATCCTGTTACCGGCAGTTGTGGGTGATTATTTTTATATGTATAGGACTGCTGTCGTAATAGTGTTTACCTGGGCCGATGTGTGATGCTTAAAATTAATTAGGGTAATTTTTTTACCTGTTTTGCGATTTTTTTTCTGATCTTTTTGTAGGAAGGCGGCGGTCCGGTACGGACCTGTTTGTCATTTATGAAAAGCCCGTCATAGCGGCCCCATTCAAGAAATACCGTTCGATCGGATGTGTCGATTCCCCGGAATTCCACGTGGTCTTTAAATTCAGCAGCGGCACGTTTGGCTCTTTCATAAACCATTCCCTGAGCTGTACAGCTTCCGTTAATAAAGGCGGTGACAATAACTTTGCCCGGATCGCCCAGAGGCTTCTTTTTAGGCTTTACCCATCGAGGTGGGGCGGCATCGTCTGCATAAGACTTCCAGAGGAGAACCGCACCTTTGATGTTGTCCACTTTTTTATAGCCTTGTTTTTTATACCAGGACGCCCTCATCCAGAACGGCATGGACACACCCCATGCGACAAGTCCCTTAGCGCCTCGTTGTTGTACATCTTCTTCTGCGGCTTTGAGGAGAGCCTTGCCCATCCCCTTTTTCTGGAAGTTGCCTCTTCCTTTTTTGTAGCCGTGCACCCAGATACAGGAAATAAAATAGAGATCCTGCCCTTCGGCAGGGGAGTATTCGATGGGGATGTACTGGATCATCCCTCCGATATTATCTTGGTCGTCCTTTGCCAGTTTCACTCCCAGCCCCTTGTCCTTCATCTTTTCGTACCAGCACGCTTTATGGCTGCCCCCTTCCTTGATTTCATCCGACCAGTCTTCCAAACATTCGAAATAGAGCTGTTTGTGTTCTTCGGTAAGGTCGATAATTTTCATGGCAATCTCCTTTATTGGGGACAG
>JAUWVG010000083.1 GCA_030617525.1 Candidatus Aminicenantota bacterium
TATGTTTTCCCATGGACCAAAGAGGCTGAAAAAAAAATAAAAAATACAAATGAAATACCAAGTATAAAAATATGGTGCGAAATTAATCCCTTCATCGTTCTCTCCATCCTTGAACTGTTTCTGCTGCATTATATCATCGGGGTCAGGCTTTTAAAACTCTGCAATCTTGTTATAAATGGGATCATATGATGTCCCTCTATTTACTACATGTGTCCTTTTTTTTGAGCTATTCACCTCCCGATAAACGAATCTGTCTCAATAGAGTTTTCGGCATAAAACTTGCAGTCTTTCTCCAGGTATAGTATTTATCTTCAGTCATGAAGAGGAGGGAGAAGAATAAAGTGGCAAAAAAAATCATTCTTTGCACGGCAATCGTGAGCTTATCCCTCTTCGTATTGGCGCAGCAAATCACACACGAGGCCGTAGTCGTAAACATTGAAGTGCAGGTTCGTGTGTTTAGGGGTGCGAATTTTATCGATGACCTCACCAAAAACGACTTCCTCATTTATGAGGATGGCAAGCTCCAGGATGTCGATGCGGTTTATCTTATTAAAAAGACCGAGATTCAAAGGGAAGATACAGACATGGAGACAGAAGAGGCACAGAAAACGTTCGCTCCCGACGTTTCAAGAAACCTTGTCCTGCAGTTTGACATGAAGGATTATCTTCCAAAAATAGATGAGGCGCTGGATCAGTTTATCGGAGATTTCATCTCTCCTGGAGACTCCCTCACAGTGATGACCCCTGTTAAGACTTATAATTTTAAAAAAGAGGCCCTGTCACTTTTACCCAAGGAGGAAATTGCCGAGCAGTTAAAAGAAATTGTCAGAAGAGATATCAATCTCGGAAGCATAGAGTATAAAAGCCTGATCAGAGACTATATGAATCTTTACCGTTCTGATATGGAAGGGGATTTAAAGCTTTACATGATGCAGGATAAGATCAGGGAAATTCAGAACAACAGATATTTACCGGAAAAGAGGATGGATGACTTTGCAGACTACCTCAAGGACATGGCCGGTCAAAAATTTGTGTTTTATTTCTATCAGAACGAAAACATCCCTCTCCCGCCTTTTGAGGTTGAAGATCCGAAATATTTTGAATTTATCGGTGAAATCATGAGCTTTGTTGCCTTTGATCCGGAAAAGATTAAACAAACCTTTTCGGATTCTTCAATTTCCCTCCATTTTCTCTATGTCACAAAAAACAGGTACTCCTTAGGGGATGCGGAGAACAGAGGACGGTCAGACATGTCTATGCAGGACATTTCCTCAAATATGTTCGGTATTTTAGGCGGGATCGCAAAGGCCACAGGAGGGCTCACCGAGAGTTCCGCCAATGTTTCCGCTATGATTAAAAAGGCCGCAGATGCGACTGAAAACTATTACCTCCTCTACTACACCCCCAAAGATTACATAATGGATGGGACGTTTAAAAACATAGAAGTGAAAGTCAAAAATAAAAATTACAGGATCACACACCGCCAGGGGTATTTCGCGAATTAGTTGAGAAGGACATCCTGTCTGGCTTTCCCTTGGCTTAATTAAAGTCAGAAATCCGGGCTTTTTTATGGAGCTTTTCTAATATCTCTTTAATTTCCAACTCGGATTTTCCCTCAAGGAGGATCGGTTCATCTATTCCCGCAATTATTCCCAGAATTCCACCAGCAATCATACCTCCGACTCCGGAAATAATGGCCATTCTTTTTGCTTTATCTTTAAAACCCCAGCTATAGGGGAGTTGAAACATTTCATAAATTCCCAGAGTGCCCAATACTCCTCCGGCTGCTCCAGTTATCAGACCCAAGCCGGAATTTCTTAAGATTTTGGCTTTTTTTTCTACTGTAATCAGTTTTACATCCATGATTTTGATGGTTTCATCAAGTCTATTTTGGGAATCCTGAATTAAAAGACTTTTTTTCTTCACTGCAATCAATTCTCCCCTCACGAGTTGACCGTCTTTTCTTTGTATTATTATCTCAGCTCCTTGTCCATGATTGGCCATTAAATATCCATGAACCGTCATTAATAAAGAAATGCTTAGCATCGCTGTGATAATTTTTTTCATTTCTTCCTCCTGCGTTGTTTCATTCAATTAAAAAATAGGCTTTATAGGGAGGAAAGTTGTCAGGAAGTTGTTAAAGGTTTGTTAAGATTTTGTTAAGATTTTTTCCGGAGTTCCACTTTTAAATCTGTCTTTATTTATGCCTCTGGGATTCCGAGCACAGAGATGATAGAATAGTGAAAATCAGAGAATACGAAAAATAGTGAATAATTCACGCTGAGAGAGGAGGCCTCTTATGGGAAAAAGCAAGGATAAGAAAAAAGCTCAGGACAAAAAAGCCCCAAAAAAGACCTTAAAAGAAAAGAGAAAGGCAAAAAGGGATAAAAAGCAGACCCTAATCGAGGAATAATTCTCTGCAAACAATTAGAAAGCCATCATCAAACGTCAAAGACACACGGCTGATCGAATACATCCTGGAAGGTCAATGGAAAGTCCTGGTCGGACGCACCGAAAAAGACAACGACACCCTCAGCCTTAAGGTTGCCAAAGCCAACGACTGGTGGTTCCATGTCCGCGGAATGCCGGGCAGCCACGTGGTCCTCAAGGTCCCGGCAGGGGAAGATCCCGGCAGGAATATCCTTAAAATGGCAGCCTCCATCGCGGCCTTTTACAGCAAAGCCCGGACAGGCGGTGTTGTGGCGGTCTCATGCACCCGCGCGCGCTACGTGACAAAACCCCGGGGCGCCAAACCCGGCACGGTCCAGATCCGCAAGGAGAGTGTTTTGAAAGTCCATCCCGGATTAGGAGAGGCGCTGGAATAACAAAACGAGGACTCAGGAAAATTCTCTGTACGACATTTGGGACAGCGTGTACTCTATTTTACAGCATGGGAGGTTGACATATATATGATATTATCATATATTATATGCGGAGAGTGAATATGGTAAGAAAAACTATCATGATTGATGAAGATTTAGCCAAGGATTTGGATCATTTTGCCCGAAAAGAGCAGAGAGATTTCTCCGGAGCGATGAGATATGCTCTGAGAATCGGACTTCTCGCGATTGAGAATCCGGAACTGACCATCCAGGAAATCAAGGATATCTTGGAGGCTATGGTTGATTATGAAATGGGGAATGTCTCTGAATTGAATCTGAGTGATTTTTAGATGAGATTGGTTGAAACCTCTAAGTTTAAGAAGCTTAGGAAGAAACTAAAACAAGAACAGGAGAAGATAGAGCTCAAAAACGCCATAAAAAGTATTGGTGAATATCCATATTCCGGGAAAAAACTCAAGGGTGAATTAAGAGAACTTTTATCGTTTAGTTATTCGGTTAAAGGTCAGAGCAGAGGGCTCGTTTATAAAGCTGAAAAAGATACAATTATATTGTTTTCCTTTGGCCCGAGAGAGGGAATATACAAATAACCCAGACCTCTAATGCCATCAAGGCACTATTTCTTCAATTCGACCAGCCGCTGCTTTGCATCATCAACCTCAGGGAGGCCTGGATCAGCGTTTTTCTTCAGGTTCACTTATTTCTTATTTTCTTAAGCAGTTCTTTATACCTCGGATGGGAGAAAAGCGGAGCGAACCAAGAAGATACAACGTCTGAATTTAAAAATACAAGAAACTCGTTCCTCTCCTCATAAGCTTTCTCTAATAAATCGAGGGCTTTTTCATTCTCGCCTAATCCCACATTAACAATAGCCATCTGGTATGGGGAAACATATTTCTCATTTGAGATCAATTCCATTTCTTCGAGAATTTTATTGGCCTCATCATATTGACCAGCTTTTGCAAATGCGTATCCCAAATTAGAAAGCGACATTACAGAGCTGCCTGATAATTCTCTATGTTCCTTAAATTCTGTGATTGCATCCTGATATTTTTTTTCGCTCAAATGCACCATCCCCAGTATTTGATGGGCTTGAGCAAAACCTGGATCCATTTCAATTGATTTTCGAAGTTGAGCTTTAGCTTGATCAAGCTTCCCCGCATTCAAATATGCCCATCCCAGTTGTGCGTTAATAATCAGCGAAATCGGATCAAGATCCAGGGCAATCTTTGTCTCCTCAACCGCTTCATCAAACCGTTCAGTAAATTGAAGGAGCTCACCATACCAGAAGTGGGCCGTTGCATAATTCGGATTGAGTTCGACAGCACGTTTGAAATCTTTTTCTGCTCCAAGAAGATCCCATTCATACCGTTCTTTGTAATAGGCAAGAGAATTGTACGCTTCTCCCAGCATTTCATCTATTTCTAAAGCTTTTAGCACGGCCTCCCTTGCCTTTGGGTAACACTCTTCTGGGGAGACATCGGCGTAAAAATTGAGAAGATTATAAGAGTCTGCCAGCCCGACATAGGCCAGTGCATAATTCGAGTCCTCTTCAATGGCCTGATTAAAATAATCGATGGCTTTCTCCATCCCTTCTGCCGTTCGTTTATTCCACCAGAAGAGACCTGTGGAATAAAAGTTAAACGCTTTCAAATTTTCTGTAGAACGCTTTTTGAGTCTTTCCTCTTCATCTCCAAGAAGCTCGATCTTTAAATTCTTAACAATCGCATCCGTAATCTCATCCTGAATATCAAAGGTATCGGCCAGCTCTCGGTCCCACTGATTACCCCAAATCACAGAGGCATCAAAAACATTCATCAACTGGGCAGTCAAGCGAAGACTATTGCCCTCTTTATGGAGAGTTCCTTCGAGAATTGTATCTACATTAAGCCGCTTTCCTATTTCCTGAGGCGTTAATTCTTTACTTTTAAACGCAAAAGAAGAGCTTCTCGCCCGAATAGCTAATTCATTGAGGTTCGAGAGGGCCGTAATAATAGATGTTGACAAGCCATCGCAAAAAGTCTCCTGATCTTTCTGGGGGCTTATATCTTCAAAAGGGAGAACAGCAAGAGAGGGTTTGTCTGGGGAAGCAGGGATGACTTTCTCCTTAGACCAGGGGCTCCAGATAAACAGGATCACAATAAGAAGAACAGCTGCAGTGATTGTGGGATTGAGGCCTTTCTCTAGGCCAAATGTAACAGCTGTCTTCTTGGATGTGAGGGGCTTTTTTGGGGGGATGGCTCCATCGGTTGTGGGCAGGCCTTCTTCTATATTGATCAATTCAGAACGTAGTCCGTCCGCACTCTGATACCGATTGTTTTTGTCTTTTTCCAGGCATTTAAGGATAACCTGGCTGAGATCTTCTGGGATCTGGGCATTAAGTTCTTTGGGATCCCTGGGTGTTTCGCCCTTGTGCTTCATGGCCACCGCCAGGGGTGTTTCACCTTCAAAGGGAAGCCGGCCGGTCACCATTTCATACAGAATAACTCCCAGTGAATAGATATCGGATCTCTGATCGACATCTTTTCCTTCCACCTGCTCCGGCGACATGTACTGTGGAGTGCCGATCATGACTCCAGATCCTGTGATGCTTTTTCCCTTCACTGCCCTGGCAATTCCAAAGTCCATGATCCTGGCGTTTCCGCCCCGATCGATCATAATGTTGTTGGGCTTTAAGTCCCGGTGCACCACCCCCAGACTATGAGCTTCTACCAATCCCTCACTGATCTGTTTGGTTATTGAAATAGCTTTTCCAACGGTGAGCTGTCCTGTTTGCCTTATCAATCCCTTTAAATCCTGCCCGGATATATACTCCATTGTGATGTAATAATTGCCTTTTTCCTTGTTCAGATCATACATCCGGCAGACGTTTTTTTGGACAATCTTCCTGGCAGTGGTCAATTCATTCCGGAAGCGCTCGATGGTCTTTCTATCGAAGGCGATTTCGGATTTTATGAGTTTTATGGCGATCTGTTCGTTGATTTCTTTATCGAGTGCCTTATAGACGCGTCCCATCCCGCCTTTGCCCAGTTCCTCGATGATCTGGTAGCGGCCGGCAAAGGTCGAACCCGTGGTCAGTTCTTCTATGGGAGTTTCAATGGTCTTGGTGAAGGTGACGTCCTCAGGCTGGGGCAGTGGAGTGGCACACTCCATGCAGAATTTAGACTCAGCAGGATTTTTTGTGTGGCACTTCGGACATTTCATTGTTCAAAATCAAAATTCATCAAAAAGTACTAATTGAGGATCTTTACTCTGGAGGTACTTCCGTATCTTTTTCCAGAACTCCTGGGTCGTTTTATATATCGACTCAGTCTCTTCTTTACTGATCAATCCTGTTGGATCATAAAGACAGGCATTTCTTTTTATCCGGAATCTCTGAATTTTTCTGATGAGGTTTTCAAAGTCGCTCCCTAAAAACTCGCCGGCCACAAAAAAAGTGGTTTTGTGCTGTTCTCCATCATCAGGGCGGTATCCATTCATAAGTAAAATCAGACGGCCAATTTGAAGCAGTCCGTCATAGAAAAGCTTAAAAGAAGCCTCATCGACCTGGTCTTTGATGAGAAGTGCGGCTTTAAAATTTCTTTCTGCGGCGTGCAGGAGGTTGTTCAGGTAAGAACTGTTTGTGCTTTGCGTTTTCAATTTCCCTGCTTTGAGCAGTCTATTCAGTAAGATTTCTAAACTCATTTTTATCCCCGACTAGGAGCATATGATGATTGAGAATTTCTTTATAGAAATAATTCTGATTTTTGTTTTTTAAATAATCCTCCTTACTCGAGAGGTGATAATTGATTTCTTTTCCGATGATACTTTCCATTTCTTCCACGATTTTAAAAATAAGGTCCTCGTCAACCTTGCCAATAATAAAAAGATCGATATCTGAATCCGATTTTATTCCACCTTTGACAAAGGAACCGTAGAGAAACGCAAAATCAATATCTCCGACCTGGGCCAATCTGTTTCCCAGTTCGACTTCGACACCTATTGTCTTCTTAACGATAGATTCTACTTCCTCCAAGAGAGCATAACGCTTATTGAGCATATAAAAACTCAAATTGGCTTTCTTTTTGAAGAGGAGAAAATCATTCCGAAGGAGTTTTTCGAGTTCTCTTTGAGTTGTTCCCGGAGACGCATTAATCCTTTTAGCTATCTCGCTCAAGTAGAATTCATTGCTTTGGTTATAGATGAAAAGGAGAATAATTCTCTGCCTTATCTTTGACTTTGTGATAAGTTCAATCATCATTTTACTCTATTTTGAGTAAATCATTACTCAATATTGAGTAAATTGCAAGTCATTTCAAGTTACTCAACCGCACTCGGTCACCGTCAACCTCCGGGAGGCCGGGATCGGCGTCTCTCCAGAGGTTGAGGAATTTTTCATAGTTTTCGGTGGCTATAGTACCAAATTCTATTATTTCCTGAAGCCAATTTTCTTAAGCAGTTCTTTATACCTCGGATGGGAGCGAAGCGGTGCGTACCACCGACGTGACAATTTGTCTGAATTTAAAATAACTAGAAACTCGCTTCTCTCTTCATAAGCTTTCTCTAAGAAATCGAGGGCTTTTTCATTCTCGCCTAAACTAGAATAAATAGAAGCCATCAGGATTGGGGCAACATATTTCTCTTTTGAGATCATTTCCATTTCTTCGAGAATTTTATTGGCCTCATCATATTGACCAGCTTTTGCATACGCTATTCCTAAACTAGAAAGTGAAAAAGCTGAGTTGCCTGATAATTCTCTATATTCCCTAAATTCTGTGATTGCATCCTGATATTTTTTTTCTCCCGCATACACAAGTCCCAGTACTTGATGGGCATAAGCAAAGTTCGGATCCATTTCCATTGCTTTGCGAATCTGAGCTTTAGCTTGATCAAGTTTCCCGGCATTCAAATATGCCTCTCCCAATCCCGATTTAATAATCAGCGAAATCGGGTCAAGATCTAGGGCAATCTTATCCTCCTCAACCGCTTCATCAAATCGATCAGTTATTTGAAGGAGTTCACCATACCAGAAGTGGGCCGTGGCATAATTCGGATTGAGTTCGAGAGCACGTTTAAAATCTTTTTCTGCTCCAAGAAGATCCCATTCATACCGTTCTTTATAATACACAAGAGAATTGTACGCTTCTCCCAGCATTTCATCTATTTCTAAAGCTTTTAGCACGGCCTCCCTTGCCTTTGGGTAACACTCTTCTGGGGAGACATCGGCGTAAAAATTGAGAAGATTATAAGAGTCTGCCAGCCC
>JAUWVG010000207.1 GCA_030617525.1 Candidatus Aminicenantota bacterium
TATAGAAAAAATGAATTTCTGTCTCATTCTTTGTCTCCAAAAAATAGATTCCACTCAAACCCTGCTGAAAAGAATTGACCACTCCAATCAAAAAACAAATCATTAGATTTGTTATTTATGTAAAAATAGGATAAAAATACAGAAAACTTTGGAAAATTTTTTTCCACTCTAACTTCAATTACATTTCTCACATCTTTTCTGGTTATTCCTAATAAATCCCCATCCAGACTTAAGCTCTCGATTCCAGGAAACTCCTTGTCCGCTATAGTATACCCTACTTTTAACTGGATATTCCAGGGAACTAAGACCGCAAGCTGGCTGTGGATTTGATATCCTTCCCAGGAAAATCTATCATAGGACGGATTTTCGACGGCGTAAAATTCTTCGATAAAAGTGAAAGGATTTTTCCCGGATAGAGTCCATTGTTTCATTCCCGTAAGCCTGAGTCCCACATTATCCCCCAGACCCTGCGCGATTAATCCTGTGAGCGAAAGAACTTGGATTCCCTGCCCTTCGCCTTCGGTTCTTATTACGAATTGATTGTCCATTCCACCGGAGTGATGGCCTTTTCCTCTTCCCATGTTTCCACTGCCAGAATATTGATCTCCTTCAATTGTGATGATTTCCTCCGATACATACGGATGCAAAAAGTATTTAAAGCCCCAATTCACTTCTGCCTTAACTGTTGTTTTTGAAGGAAAATATTTATCAAGGGAAAAGAATAGGGCATTGCTGATAAAATCAAAAAAGGAAGACGTGTAATCTTTGTATTCAAAAGAATAATTTGACTTCACGATTGAGGTTTGACTGAGATAAGTTTTAAATGCAGCAAAAAAATTCATAGAAAAATAATTGAAGTCACTGAAGTCTGAACGAAAAAAAGTCTTTTTACCTGTCAAAGAAAAATAAAATGCCGATTTATCGTTGACGGGGTATAGATAATCGAGCCCCAAATCATGGACATAGTAAGAAAGGCTGGGATTCTCAAATAGATAGGAGTAATTCCCCTGGGTAAATATTGAAAATTGGGAAAGATTTTTATCAACATAAAAACTCAGATTTGATAAATAATCCGATTCACCGTAAATATTTTGAAAAAGATTTTCTGTTTTATATTGGTAGAAAGAAAGGGAAAAAGTATCAGCCAGCAAGTGAGAGCTCAAAAAAATCATTAAAAGAGCAAGTAAAGTGTATTTTCTCATTTTATCCGCCTCTAAAATGGGGAAGAGGCCGTGCCTCTTCCCCTTCTTTGAATGAATGGATCAGCCTCGGCCGTTTCTATTGCCTTTGCCTTTAGGTCCAGTACCATCACAGACGCCACTTCCGAAGCTTCCCTGGTTTTGCCCGAAAGACTGCCTGTTCCAGGAGTTTCCGGTTTGATTGCCTCTTTGGTTTCCAAACCGGTTCGAGTTTGAATTCATTCCATTTCTGTTTTGGTATCCGGTTCCATCTTGAGGTTTTGTCCAATTCGGGTCCTGGCAATTGGGTATTCCGTCATTGTCATGATCTCGAGCCAAGTCACAGATCCCATCTCCATTCTCATCGATAAACAGTGTCCGCACCTGGAATCGTGATGAAACACGTTCCTGCACAACATTTTCAGCTTGGGACTGGGGACTCTCGACGGCAAAAATTGATCCTACTCCTAGAATCATCAATGCTCCTGCTAAAACTAATGTTTTTTTGATGGTCATTTTGACCTCCTTTAAATTTGTTTAGGTCAAATGAAATGCGAAAAACGTGCCAATCCATAACTTGCTTATTATAAACAACATACGATTTTTCATGTTTTATTTTCCCGACAATATTGTCACTTACTCAACAAATTTGTAGGTTGATTCAGTCAACGGTTTGGCTCAATATTCATTTTCTAAAAGTAATACCGGCCTCTAAATTCTATTCTGAAATCACTCTGTTTTTCCCCAAATTCACTCCCTTGCTGTCCGAACAAAGTTGTCCCTTTTAACCGCAGCTCCAAGTTGGTAACGGGTGCATAGAGAAGTTCCATTGCTAGAGAAAAGCTTTTATCGTTAAGATTGAAGATACTGGTGAGAGAAGGAACGAAATAGAGAATATTGAAAGGTTCTTTCTGACTAATCCGAAGAAACATGTAATCCCTCATAGGAGAGAATTTCCTGTAATTTTCGCTTAGGGGGCCGCCTGCCAGCTTAATCAGATCCTCATTTCCAGTTAAAAGAAAAGAGCTGTAGGCATCATTGCTGAACCCATAAAAATCTTCCATGTCCTGGGAAGAAAAACCTCCACCATTCCTGTAGTATTCGAGGATAAGAGTCGTATCGAATGGAGTGAGAAATCGAAGGCCCGCCAGATAGCTTAGGCTGGAATACTCCTCTTCCCTATAATTGCCTTCCCGATCAAGTCCCTGTTCCCTAAAATTTGGAACATAGGCCAACTCCCCGTGTATTTCAAAATTGGAAACAATATTCCGGGAGAAGTCGACCCCGTACCGGGCCGGTCCACTCCCTCCTGATAGAAACATTAAATCTATATCTGTGTCATAAAAAAGGAGATAAATTTTCCCTCCGAAATTCAGATGATTCAGCTCTCCAAATCCGGTGTTTATATGATTAAAAACCGGAAGTAAAATTGGAGTGAGTGTGAGAGTTTTTAAGGGTCCTTTAAAACTTCTGATATATTCTGCAGAGACAATCGTAAAACCCTCCATGGCGAGTTCGGGATCATTGGGATCTTTAGGCTTATCGATAAATGCGACCGGGTTCCAGGCATAACCTTTCCCCCATTTGAGTCTTTTCTTCCCTATATCAATATGAAAAAAGAGAGAAGGTTTAAGAGAAATAAAAGCCTCGTACAACGATGTTTGATACGACCAGCCTGAAAAAGAGTTTTTGACGACCGTGTTTGTACGTATCTTTGCCCCGAATATTCCTTTTTCATAGCTTGCATCCAACAGGGATAAAAAATTGATGTCCGTTAAAGAACTGCCCACATCCTGATTGAAGAATTTAAGGGCATAGAAGCTGGAATTCTTATCCAGGCCAAAAAGCGCAGGACGAAATTCTAAATAGCCGCCAAAATGAAACGGTTTTTTTTCGACCTCAGAAAGATCAAAGCTGTACTCTTCTTGAGCAGACACTCCCATGACCACCAGGCCGAAAATAAGGAAATATAAACCGATTGATTTCAATTATCTTATTGATTCCAGGTTTGGCAAAAACGAAAGCGTAAACACTTCATCCTTGAACTGCCGCTGCTTTATCCCGGCAAATACCATGATCGATTTGTAACCCTGGTGCAACGGGCTGTCTGTTTCAATGACCGAAGGCCTGACAATGCCCCCCCCGAAGTCCTTTATCTGTTTGAAATAAATGGTTTTGATCAGCATGGAAGCCGCTGTCAGACATTCAATTTTTGTCGGCAATTCTTTTTCTTTGTCAACCCACATCTTCAATCGATCATAAGCGACTGAATTTGTCTTCGCCTTGAGATGTAATAGATACTCCCCTTCCATTTCTTCCAAGGTCGAGACATCATATTCTTCTGCATAATCCAGGCGAAGAATGTCAGCATTATTGAATATGCCTCCCACCACGGATTGAAGACTGGTGATCCGCACAGGCTTACCCACATTGGGGATATACAACCACATGTTATCCTCAAGCCGGAGAGTACTCCTGCCTTCTTCGCTGGCAGGAGAAAGAAAAAGCGCGGCCATTCTATCCTTTCCCTTTTTTACTGTAAAGAGCACAAACTCTTTTTCTCTTCCATTGGGCTCGATGTTCACAAGTTTCCTGTAGGATTCATAGGATTCCGGGTTGAGATTTCTATCCACCTGCTTGAGGAGTTGATCATTATCAATGGCATATCCAGGTGATAATACAAAAAATATCAAAGAGAGAAGGACCATTATTTTCATATCCTATCTCCTTTCTCCAGAATCTTTTTTACTGCCTCTTCCACAATCCCTTCCCACTCAAAACAGGTGATATTTTTTGTTTGCAGCACACTTTTCATTTTACTTCCGAATTTTTCTGCAACAACCAGGGTCACCTTTTTCTCAGCAAGAAAATTTGCCGCCGAAACTCCGGCACTGCCTCCTTCGGCCTTGTATGGATTATCGACAGCCTCCAGTATTTTTCCCGTGCTGTCAATAAAGATAAAATAAGGACAACGCCCGGCGACTTGACTTACGGAATCCTTCAAAGTCTTTCCTTCTGATGCCACTGCAATGAGGACCTCTTCTTCTCCTATAGAACCCGGTGGAAACAAAAGAATCAACGCAATTAAAACTGTTATTATTCTATACATGCTTAACCTCCATTAAATATTCTATACATGCCTGAGAGCATCAACAGGTTCCATCCTCGAGGCTTTCAAAGCCGGATGAAGCGCTGCAATTACGGATGCGATTATCACTATGACAGAGATGATAATCATATCATCAACTCTTACACTAGGAGAAAGCTCCAAACCTGTTTGTCTTCCGAAATTGAACGTTATTTTTATAACGTTCATAATAAAAACAATAATAACAGCCAGTATATTTCCCGCAATCGCTCCGACAACGCCTAGAGAAAAACCTTCGATGAGAAACAAAGATAAAATTTTCCGCGGCAATGTTCCGATAGCAGCGATGGTGCCGATTTCCCGTATTCTTTCAAAAACAGCCATGATCATAACATTCATGATACTTATCAACACGATTGCAATAAGCATAATCCTTATAAAAAATGTCATGATGTCTATCATCCGTGCAATATTGTAGAATGGAGAAAGTTTCTCCCATGTACGGACATCAAAAATGGGCTTTCCTTCCTTGTTGAGTTCATTCGACAAGACTTCATCCAGTTTATTGCTGATAACATTCAGTTTGCCGAAATCCTTGAGTCTTACGGCTATTTCACTAATTTCTATTTCTTCCATCCGCAATACTTCAATGGCATCTTCTATGTGCATATAGCCATCTCTCCCTCCAGGACCTGTGACACTTTCGATGATACCTCCAACCACAAACTGTCTCCCGTTTACAGATCCATCCTTATTCGTAGCTATTACTACCACACCATCTCCGACCTTAACTTTAAGACCGTTCGCCAGCAGCTCCGGAATCAGGATCTCGCCCTTCTGAATATTTTTGCTGCCCTGAATAATTCTAGAGGATAAAAGCGGGACTGTTGCGATTTCCTTTTCGGGATAAACCCCGTTGATCCTTATGTTGGTTGTTTCAACAAAATTACTAAACATTCCTCCAAACTTTATTCTTGGAGAATAAGCTTCAATCCCGGGGATTTCTTGTAACGTTTTTTCAAGCTTTTTTTCCTGATTTGCATTCAGATTCAAGGTGAGGGGCAGACT
>JAUWVG010000416.1 GCA_030617525.1 Candidatus Aminicenantota bacterium
TACGACTCCTGTCGCGATGGCGGCTTCAACGGCGGGCACCACACACCATACAGAGGACATGCCCGGATCATTGATTTTGTAGACAATATCGGGCATCAGGACTGCGTAGCCTCTGCTTGTGTAAACAGATTTGTTGAATCCCGAGGCTGTGGGTGCATAATAGCGGTTGAGCCCCTGGGAGACTTTTTCGTAGATGTAAACAATTGTTGGATAACTCTTGCCTTCCTCATAATTGGCCGGTAAAAAGAGTGCGGCTTGAAGTCTATCTCCCTTGGCGCTTTCAAAGTCGATAAGCCTGGAACCCGAGGACCAGAGAAAATCCTTCTGCTGGGGATTGGCGTCTGTGATTTTTTTCGCTTTTTTCATGTTGGCATCGGTCACATAGTAGTCGGGGTAATCCTTGTAAGTCTGCTTGATGTAGAGATAGACATCTGTATTTTTGGCTTTTCTGAGAGAAAAAGACGCGTCTTCCCAGAGCAGCATTTTCACACCGGTTTTTCCCTTATCGATACGGCCGATTCCGGCTTTTTTGGTCCATTCTCCATAGGGTCCGAGATAGACAGATTGAGAAAGATCGATGCCTTCTTCGTCCGGATCCAGGCGGTATCGGCTTCGGTAGCGGATGCCGTCTGTTTTTCCGTTAACAGTGAGGTTTACACCTTTTCCTCCATGGACGGGAACGTTCCAGATATCCCAGTTGTCATAGAGCAGCACGGACACTCCGTCTTTGACCCATCCAATGGGGCGGATGGGGGGATCGATGACGTTATGGTCGTCTTCTGTATTGATAAAGGATGTAGGAACACCCTGAGTGATATTGATTGTTTTTCCTGTGGCCATCTCATAGGTGTGGTACTGTCCCTCATTGTAAAAGAGAAAATGTGTGCCGTCGGGGGAAGGGACAATTGAATACTGGAATTTCTTGAGGGCCAATTTGCGCTCACCCGTCTTCATGTTGATCACAAAGACATCCTGGTAGCGGAGGCCTACAAGGCTCGCTGTAAGCTCATACTCCCGGTTGTCATACCCGATAGCCCACGATTGTTTCGGGGCCACTGAGACGCTTCTCATAGTGTCATCTGCCAGTCTGATAAACTTTTTTGTTTTGATGAGGTATGTTGCCAGGTAATTGTAGTTTTTATCCCTGCTTTCCTGGACCTGCTGCTGGGACTGCATACGTTTATCTTTCCAGTGCCAGATCACTACACCGGGAAGATCTTCTTTATCGATGTCGGCTTTAGGTTTAACTTTGGGTTTTGGCGGAGCTTTTTCTTTTTCGGCTTCGGTTTCTTCCGTATCCTTGTCTTTTTCTTCATCTTTTGGGTCATCTTTTTTGTTCTCTTTTATTTTAACGTCATGAATGCCGAAGATGAGGGCGGAAAAGTCTTCTGTCCAGACAGGGGTTCGGTTGGGACTGATCGTCATTTTTTCAGGAAAATTTGCGTCCTCTTTGGGATCGTAGAGAACTTTTTTTGGGGATGCGGAGGAAAATTCTGTAAAGCCCACAATGCTGTAGAGATTATCCTCAAAATTTTCATCTTCTTTTCCCTTGAGTACGGATAAGGCGTCTCCTTCTTTTGTCCAAGTCAGCCGGCTGTATTCCGCCTTATCTGTATCTAGAGGAAGGATTACTCCTGTTTTCATGTTCCTGATCTGGACACCGTTGCCGCTCTGCCCATGGGCGTCGATGATCCAGGTCAGCCATTGACCCGACTTGTTAAAGGCAAACTCGGAAACATTCCCGATATTGAGTTCTTTTTTTGAGGCCAATTCATAGAGGATAAGGTTGGTGCCCTTCCATTTTTCCTGTTCTTTGGCTTGGCCTTCCGGAGGATATTTTTGAAAGACGATCCATGAAGGATTTTCTCCGGAAAACAAAAACCGGCGGACTTTCTCGAAATCGATTTTTTCACCGGTGGAGAGATTGAGTAGTGAGATGTTGTTGTAGGTGGACTTCTTTTGTTTTTTTATTTTTTTAGCTTCACTTCTAGTGGGATAGACAGTAAATGCCGCCCATTTTGAATCTTCGGAAAAGGCAATTTCACCTGAGGCAGACCTAGGTCCTTCACCAACGGAAAATGTGTATTGCTTATCTCCCTGAGTGTCTTTGATGAAAACTTCACCGTCTCCTTCAGCAGGCCCGAGCCTGTAGGCAAACCAGCGGCCATCCTTGGAAATGACCGGGCTTCTAATACTCTGCCAGGCAAGAATGTCTTGGATGTCCTCGAGCGGTTTGGGTTGAATCTGTTCAGGCTTTGTTTCCTGGATTGCAGATCCCGGTGAGATCAGTGCCAGCACAATAAAGACAATAAATAAAACCTTAATGTTTTTTATCATGGGGTCTCCTTTTATGATTGAGTTAAGCTGTCATTTCCAATCTTTATACAATAGAAAAATGTCACTGAATTGTCAAAAGTAAAAAAAGATCCATAAAGTATTTCCAATCCCATGATTTAAAGAATGAGTTCAAAAAAGTGATTAGAAATCAAGTAAGAAAAAATCTGAAAAGGTGGAAGCGCTCCACTCGGATTTTTAACGCCATTCCCTCACCGTTCCTCTCGGCGCCTCCGTAACTCCGCGCGTAAACCTTGCTCACTAAAGAGAGAATTTCCAAGAAGACGCGTACCACTTTTGTTAAAATCTCCCATGCTCAAACATACTCAGCGGCCGAAGAAATCTACCCTCGTCGAACGAATCGAGAAGGCTAAATCCTCGGATGTCGCTTTTTCCATCCTCTTCAGATTTCATTTAGTTATGTGATTTCTCCATCATCTTCCCAGAACTCTTAAGATATCATAGGATTGAAAATGCTTATAGAGATTTTCTTATTGTCCCATTTCGTATAAAATAAATAATGACACTTGATATCCTGGCAATTAACAAAGTATGAATGGCTAAAAATAAACAATTTATAGGGATGAAACGTATTAACACTGTTGAGAGTAACTCTTATGACTGACGAACAGCTTTTAAAGAGCTGTCTTGAGGGGGATGCGGATAAGTTTAGGCAAATTGTGGACAAGTATAGAGGCAAGGTAACTGGAATGGCGATAAACATTTTAGGAAATAGAGAAGATGCAGAAGATGCCTGCCAGGAGACGTTTATCAATGTCTTCCAGAATTTGGATAAATTCGACTTCGACAGAAATTTCAAAGACTGGCTTTTTACAATCCTCTACAACAGATGTATCGACAAGGTGAGAAAGAGAAATCGATTTTATAATTTTTATAATAAGAAGAAAATTGAATATCATAGCAATCATAATTCCAATCATAAAATGAATCCGGAGAGCAC
>JAUWVG010000013.1 GCA_030617525.1 Candidatus Aminicenantota bacterium
TTTTACTGTAGAAAATTTCGGAAAAGATAAAAACATTATTGAAACAGGTTTAAGAATTGCTAAAGTATTCCGAAACAAGGAAGGCCATATTGTAGTAAACTGGCATAATTATGACCCCAAAAATTATCGTGATGTAGAAAATAGTCTTACCTATATATATAAAAAATCTTTCAATGAGATGCTCAAGTTGACTTTCTCGGTTGGAGATGGTGAAAAATCAATATTCAATACTAATAGAATTGAATAACAAAAACGTAATTTAATTCAATCTAGCTAATCAATCTTTTTTTTGGACTGAAGCAAGGTCAGCAAGCATTTTTTGAGGATTCATAAGTGGTAGAATAATTTTTTGTATTTTTGTCCCTCTAACTTTTTCTGCCCAAATTCCTCTTGATGTTGAAATAACAAGGGTTATTAGGTTTGTCATAAGAATGTCAGGAAGTCTTACAATTTTATTCTCCTCTTCAAAAAATTCTTCCATATTTTTAATTGAAAACTGGACGATGATATCTAGATTTCCAACTTGAACATCATCCCTAGATTTTGTAGATATAATTATTCCCAATAAAAAGATTAAGTGTTTCTTTTTAGGATCTATTTTTAAACTGAGCGTAAAACTAAACTTCATTGGTTGGCTGTATCTAGGAGCAATTTTAGAGGGATCAACAGAAAAACTTACAGTCTCAATCTTGTCTATCTTAAAAATTATTTTCTTTTTCTCTGGTTTCGCCATTTTAGGCTGTGCCTCCAATTGCTGCTTGCTTTGAGAATTTATCATCAGTGCTTACAGTATGACTCACAGAACTTTCAGATAAAGGAATAACTTTCTTATCAACTGTTACTAATGTCATATAATCTTGTATAGGCTCATTTTGATATAAATTTATGGTCTTTGGTACGAAATCAACATTAAGCCTGAAATTTAAAACTATGCTCAACTTTATTAAAGTTCTTAGGGTAAAGTTATTATTGCCATTCAGCATTTTAGTAATCCATGCTTGAGAAGTGTTCATCTTTTTAGCAAGAATTTTCTTACTCCAACTCAGTTCATTTATTCTCGTAGTTATTTGTTCAGTTATATCTAAAATATTTCCTTCAAGAATATATTCCTCATTGTCTTCATATTTTTTAATCTCTTTTTCTATCCACATACTTAATTTTACTCCTTATAAATTTTCAAGACATTCTTTTTTTCAAGGGCTATTATTCCATTCTTAATACTTTTTGTTTTTTCAATTTCAGCCTGAGGAGTTCTTGCTTTTTCTTTTTTAAATCCATGAGTAAGCACTAGTGATTTAAGCCTCTGGTTTTCTAGAAAAAAACATAAAATTCTATGATGATCTGATTTGAACTCAAAAATTCCATTAGTTCCAGGTAATTTTTTAAATTTTTCTCTATTTGACATCTGCCCAGTTTCAGAGAACTTTTTTAAAAGTCTCAATATTTTAATTTTAGCTTTAACATCCAAAGAATCATAATATTCCTTAGGCAAATCCTCACCCCTGTTATTTATATAGGAATATATATAAGTGTTCCTTCCCTTAATTGATAACTGAATACCTTCAGTTTTTGTTGCCTCTTTCATAAATTAACCTATAAGTTAATTGATGTCAACTCTTAGGGTTGTCTTCAATAGGCACATTCTGGCTATTATGCTGACACTAAAACCAGAATTGATGTAAATCATAATACTACTTTCTGATATAGATGAAAAGGAGTATTGATCAAGATTAATCTATAGATAATCAACTAAGACAAATAGACAAGAAGAAGAATACAGGATTTTTGCTTCTTCAATGTGATTTACAGATGAAACAAGGAAACTACTAAATTTGCTGATTAATTAGTTTCAGTCCCATTCCCATATTTTCAGCAATTTTCAACAATTTTTGGTGCTTCCTCAGGGAAGTGTTGTTACTTGATCAAAAATACACAGCAAGCTATTATTTCCAAACAAGTTAAGTACAATCGTATTGCTAGGAATATGTCTAATGAAGTATAAGCCCGTAAAGGATCGCTGCTGCCTGAACAAAAAATGTCTGGATCAAAGGAAGTTCGGTGAAGGGAATATCATCCGCCATTCGATGTATAAAACGAGACTTGGACGACGGCGGCGTTATCTCTGTAAGACCTGTAAAAAGACTTTCTGTTCAACAAAGGGAACTCCATACTACAGACTCCAAAAATCACGTTTAGATTTCGATGAAGTGGTTCAAATGACTGTTGAAGGAGTAAGGATTTCGTCAATTTCGCGGATCAAGTGCTTTTCCTGGAATACGATTGCTAGCTGGCAATACCTTGCGTGTCAAGCTGCAGGAGAGTTTAACAATCAAAATCTCAAAGACCTTGAGTTAATTGAACTTCAGGCTGATGAAATTTGCACCTTCACCGGGACAAAGAAGAAGCTTATATGGATATTTGTAGCAATCGAAGTCTGGTCCCGGATATGGATCTCCAAGGTAGTAGGCAGCCGCAATTATCGAAATATCAAAACACTCCTGAATCAAGTGATCGATTCTTGCCGGATTGTTAATCCATTTATTTTCACAACAGATGGATTTGAGCCTTATTCTTGGGCTACAAGAAACCTAATGAGTTCTATCTGCTTGTATGCACAAGTCATCAAGAAACGCAGGAAGAATCGTGTCATCAATGTAGAACGTCGATTGATCATTGGGACCAAGTCAAAGATGGAACAACTCCTGTTTGAATCAGAAGATTTCTCCACAATCAACACCTCATTCATAGAACGACTTAATCTTACAATCCGACAAGGCTGTGCTTATTTGGGACGCCGAACGGCTTATCATTCCAGAAGCAAAGATCTTCTTGCAGACAAACTTTCTCTCCAAATGTGTTATTACAATTTTGTTAGACCGCATTCAGCCTTAAAATTCGGGGGTGAAATCCGGACGCCTGCAATGCAAGCAGGATTAGTAAAGAAACAGCTCAGTTTTCGTGAAATCTTTACTTCAATGGAAATCCTTTTTTGGTGGGTTTTCATTTTTTTGAGAACTCGGGTCCGAGTAGAGAAATTTGCGTGGTTTTCGACTTAGTAACAACAGTTAATGAAGGAAGCACCAATAATTGAGGCATTTACCAATTTTTCGGTTTTTTTATTTTTTCTTAAGTTCTTCAATCATCGCCTTTACTTGGTTCGTTTCAGCTGCATTTGGTTCTAATCTCAAGAATTCTTCAAAAAATTGTATTGCCTTTTTGAAATCTCCCATTTTTATACTTGCCAGTGCTGCCTGATAATAAACAGAGGAAAACTCAGGATTTAATTCTATGGATTTCTCAAAGGAATTGAGTGCCTCTTCCGTCTTGTTATATTTGTTGTAAATAATCCCAAGGTTGTAATAAGCTTTTGCATTATCAGGCTGCAATTCGCTTGCTTTTGAAAAAGCTGCCATAGCTTTATCATTGTCCTCTTTGTTAAAATAACATTCTCCCAGGGCAAAATAGGCCTCGACTAAATCTGGCTTCAATTCTATAACTTTCTCTAAGGAAATAATTGCTTCATCTATATCTCCACTCCTGAGATGGCTTAGGCCAAGATTATAAAAGGCCTGAGAATTCTCAGGGAATCTATAAGTGACTTTTTCAAAGGACTTAATGGCTTCCTGGTATTTTCCTTGCTTAAAAAAATCTGTTCCTTCAGCAAGATTTTTGTCTTCATCGATTTTTGGGGGAATCTTTTCTAGTGTAATCTTCAGGCTTTCTTCCATTCCAAGTCTAACTCTAAACTGTGTTTTAAAAAGAAAATACGCATCTAGTTCAACTCTGACTACATAAAGAGATGGCGGTATCCCAATTTTTATAAACTTACCTCCCTTGTCGGATTTGAAAGAAAACGTGGTTCCTCTGCTTGGGTCACGAAATGTAATTTTTGCATTTTTTAAAGGGGCACCTTCCCGATCACTGACAACACCTCTTAAAATACTTTGTTGTCCGGCGTTAAAATTAGGGATAGACACCAACAGAAAGAGCAGTGTAGAAATTAAAATAGCTTTAAGGATTAATCTCCTTGTTTTCATGTTTGTCTCCTCACAATTTATCTTCTTAATTTATCGGGTCACCATAAATTGAATTTCTTTTGTTAATGATTTTCCTGAATTTGAATCAGTGACTTTTGCCTGTAAGGTGTATTCTCCCGGTTTGAAGTTCTTCAACCTGAGAGTGGTCTGAACGAGGCAGTCCTTTTCAACCGTCGGCCTTGCCTTGGGGGGTGTAACTTGGCCCAGCAATTTCCCACTGTGTAAAAACAGGTATTCCACGTCAAGGTCATTTAATCCTGTTTCCGGCTTCAGAGAGAGATTATATACCTCAAAATACACGTTCAATCCCTGACCAGATTGGAAAACCTTACTTATTTCCGATAAAATTTTATCCTCTACAAAACCACCTTCTCTCCTCACTGTCTTTCTCTGCTCACCTTCATATGTCTTGGAAAAAAGGATAATATCACTCAAGCTCATCTCACTGCTGTCGAACTTGGGAAATGAAATTTCTTGATGAGTAGTGCCGACCTTTCCACTGAAATTGTCCAGAACAACCAAGTGAATTTTATGGGCATCTGGATCGAGAGAGAAAGAGGTCTGAAGCCTAAATGTCTTGTCTTTCAAGGAGTTCATCTTGGTTGAAGTATGCTTAAAATTTATATCCTTGCTCTTCTCAAAGATAATTTGGCCGAGATTGTTGCTGACATTTACCAATAAGGTCAGAGAAAAATAATATTCATCTTCTATAACTTTTTGAGGAAGAGCAGAGTAAGGTATTTCGAAAACTAAGGGCACATGAGTTCTCTTCTCAGGACCTTTAAGATAAAATAATTCATACTCATAAGGAATCTGACTGTAGGTGACCTGGGTTGTGACTATTCCTCTGAGCTTGTCTGCGTTTTCAAAAGGATTTTTCATGGCTTCAGTCATATATTCCATATAATCAAAAGTATAACTCAAGGAATTCATGTCAAGAGCTCTACTATCTTGTCCGAGACTTAAGCTCCTCTCTAAGACATAATTGCCTGTTCCGAACCTTTCCACAAAAACAAATTCCATGTTATACGGAAGTCTTGGATTGGGCAGATTCCAATAATGCCATATTTCCTTCGCCCCGTGAAATAAAGAAAATGATGTGGTAGACGTTCTAAAATCTCGCTGGATTTGATTGGGTGGTCCTAGAAGGATATAAATTTTGCCTCTCTCTGTGCGCCAGCCCTCAATACCTGAGTCTCCAAAAAATTTATTTGCAAGAGCTATCCTTTTATAATACTCAAGCTTGAATTCATTCTCCTGTGTTTCCGGATTTGGATCTTTTTTCTTCCAGAAATTGACAATAAATTTTCCCCGCTCCAATTCTGTCGGCAGATTGATAAACACATTCTTTTCTGCACCTGTGATTATGTAAGCTACAACTTCTTCCAGCCACTGCTTTGACCACTTGCTCAAAGGTTCTTTTAACTCTTTTTTAGATTTTGCTGTCTCTTGGCTTAATCCAAAAGAGAAAAAAATTGATAAAGCCATCAAACACAAAATTGAAATCAAAATCTTGTTTCTTTTTCTTTTCATAGATTCATTATAATTGAAAAAAAAATGTAAGTAAATCTTCCGATTCTTTGAGATAGATTGCCGATTGAAAGACTTAAATTTACACACATCTAGCCTGGATTATCCACCAGCCGAAGTGGGAATGTCTTAAATAAAGCAGGAAGCAAATTGAGAGAAGATATAAAAGTTTGATAGGAATATTTCCATATGCTATAAACATTAAGTACATCCAGTTGTGGAAAGCCGAGGAGTAATGAGATGAACACCAACCTATTCGATTTCCTTAAAGAACGCGGCTTCATCGCCATGGTTTCGGATGAAGATGCTATCCGAAAAATGCTGGAAGGAAAACCAATTACTTTTTATATCGGCTTTGACAGCTCCTCTACAAGCCTGCATGCAGGAAGTCTGATTCCGATCATGGCCATGATGCATCTCCAGCGGGCCGGACATCATCCGATAGCTATCATAGGAGGAGGAACCACAATGCTGGGTGATCCCAGTGGAAGAACCGAGATGCGGAAGATGTTGGACGAAGATACTATTTTGGCCAATGGTCGAAAGATACAAGCTCAGCTTGACCGCTACTTGCATTTTGACGGAAAAAATTCCATAACTTTGAACAACATCGACTGGCTGCTTCCTCTTAGTTATGTGGCCTTTCTGCGAGATATCGGGAAGCATTTCAGCGTCAACCGCATGTTGGCCGCCGAAGCCTATAAACTCAGGCTGGAGAAAGGCCTCTCTTTCATCGAATTTAACTATCAGCTTTTACAGGCTTATGATTATCTGACTCTCTACCAAAAGTACGCCTGCACCTTACAAATGGGTGGAGATGATCAGTGGGGAAACATATTAGCAGGAGTCGATCTCATTAGACGCAAAGAAGGCGTCAAGGTGGAAGCCATGACTTTCCCGCTCCTCACAACGGCCTCCGGAGCAAAAATGGGGAAGACGGCGGGTGGGGCAGTATGGCTCGATGCCGACCTGCTTAGCCCCTATGATTTTTTCCAGTACTGGATCAACTGCGATGACCAGGATGTCAAGCGTTTCCTTAGATTGTTTACTTTTTTGCCCATAGAGGATATCAAAAAACTGGAATCCTTAGAAGGCAGTGATATTCGCAAGGCAAAACAAATCCTTGCATATGAAGCAACTTCTATCACTCATGGAAAACAAGCGGCTGAAGAAGCACGGAAAGCTGCTTCGACTGTATTTGGCAGTGGGGGAGAAGAGGGGAAAAGAGACCTTGAGGCCATGCCCACGACAATCATTTCGCACGAAAGATTAGCTGCCGGCATCCGTTCTATTGAGCTTTTTTGCGAAGTAGGATTGACAAGCTCCCGTGGAGAAGGGAAACGTCTGATCAAGCAGGGGGGATTGTACGTCAACGAAAAAAGAATCGAGAATCTTGATCGGCTCTTAAATGAGGACGACTTAACTTCCTCAGGGATCCTTCTTCGAGCTGGCAAGAAAAAATATCATCGCCTGGTAGCAGAGTAAGTGATAATTTCCAGTTTTACCTTAACTTGAAAAGGAATCTCCAATGTTTATAGAGAAAGAGAGTCTGGGTATTCTCCATGAGGCAATTCGTTACCTGGAGCAAGGTTTTCAAGAATTACCCGAATTCAGTCATGTTGTAGACACGGATGCACTGAGTAAAATTCTATCAGAAGTAGCGAAGAAAATGCAGGATAATTATCCTTACCCTCATCCCCTGTATATCGGTCAAATGATGAAACCTCCTCATCCAATTGCCCGGTTGGCATATACCCTCGCGTTATGGATCAATCCAAATAACCATGCTCTTGATGGGGGACGTGCAAGCTCGGTTATGGAAAAAGAGGCGGTCGCTGAATTAGCCAGAATGTTTGGCTGGGAAACTCATCTAGGTCACCTCTGTAGCGGCGGCACAATGGCGAACCTAGAAGCCACCTGGGTAGCAGGCAGTCTAAGACCAGGAAAAAAAGTGATCGCTTCCCAACACGCGCACTACACTCACGAACGGATATGTGGCGTACTCGGCCTTCCTTTTGAAGCAGTTTCCTGTGATAGTAAGGCGTGTATGGATTTGACTGCCCTCAAGGCTTTGCTTAGAAAGGGAGACGTCGGAACCGTAGTCGTCACAATAGGAACGACAGCATCAGGCTCCATAGATCCACTTCCGGAGATTCTCAAACTTCAAGCCCAGTATGAATTCCGAATTCATGCTGACGCAGCCTACGGTGGTTATTTTATCCTGGTGGATAACCTTTCTCCAGAAGCGCTCTCTACTTTCCAGCATATCAAAGAGGTCGATTCCATTGTCATTGATCCCCATAAACACGGACTCCAACCCTATGGCTGCGGCTGTGTTCTTTTCAAAGATCCGACTGTCGGAAGATATTATAAACACAACTCTCCCTATACTTACTTCAGTTCCGACGAACTCCATCTCGGTGAAATCAGTCTAGAATGTTCAAGACCGGGTGCAGCTGCAGTCGCCCTTTGGGCTACACAGCAGCTGCTTCCCTATGTTTCAGGTGGAAAATTCGCAAGCGACTTGAGCAAATCTAGAAAAGCAGCCATCACATTTTTTGAGATGCTCAAAAATGACTCTCGGTTTATGACTCCCCTGGCCCCGGAACTCGACATCGTTGTTTGGGCACCAAAGGCCAAGAATGCCAGAGAGATTTCAAGACTCTCCAAAGCAATCTTCGAGGCAGCTGCAGCAGAGAATCTTCATTTAGCTATGGCCAATCTTCCAAGGTCTTTGTTCATAGAGAGCGAGGAAGAGATTCAATGGGATCAGGATGATGTGACATGTCTCCGAAGTTGTCTGATGAAACCAGAGCACCTGGATTGGATAGGCCACATCTGGCAGGTTCTCAACCGGGCTGCCTACACAGTATTGAATAAATGAAAGTTTCTCTTGCCTTTTCTCTTTTCCAAGAAAGCAGAATCCATTCGGGGGATGAGTTTGAGACGGTTGACCTGGTCAAAATATGTATATGAATAGCTCAGGGATATGTAACCGCTCTAATTTGTATATCCCCCACGATACATCGAAGGAGACAAAACATAGCTATAAGTGATAGATATTCAAGACAAATCCTTTTCTCCAAAATTGGAAAAAAAGGACAAAGGAAATTGGGTAATAAAGGTTTGTTACACACACCAGGAGTGTCTCTTTATACACCAAAAGACAGGTATGGACTAGCACCCGTTATCTCATTCAACATTGAGAGATACGAGCCAGGTGAGGTGGGAGCTGTCCTTGATCACGTGTTTGATATTAAGGTAAGGACAGGGCTTCATTGTGCCCCGGTGGCTCATAAGACATTGGGCACCTATCCTTTGGGAACTATTCGGTTAAGTCCGGGATACTTTAATACGGGCATCGACGACTGCAGCTCCTTTGCCTTGCTCGAAAGCAAAGACAGGATTTAAATCCAACTCATCTATTTCGGGAAAATCAGAGCCGAGTTGAGAAAGACGTTTCAGAATTTCAGCGAGTCCATCAATGTCTACAGCCTTCTCGCCTCTGACACCCTCTAAAACAGGGTATCCTTTGATGGAGCGAATCATATCGAGAGCATCTCCCTCAGAGAGAGGCGCTAGCCGGAACTGAACATCCTTTAGGATCTCGACAAAAACACCGCCAAGCCCAAACATGAGTGTAGGCGAGACTCCCTCATTCCCCTTGAGTCCAATGATCACTTCTTTTCCGGCGGTCAGGTGTTCCTGCAGGATAAAGCCTGGTTTTTCTTTTGCAAACTTTGTGGACATCTTTTCGAAATCTGCCAGAAGAGCCTCTTTATCTTTTAGATTGAGAGAGACTCCACCAACATCTGTTTTATGAATAATCTTTTCGGCATCGACCTTTAAAACCAACGGATACTTCATCTCTTGAGCTGCTTTCTCTAATTCTCCCTTATCTGTAATTTTTTTGGTTTTCACACAGGAAATACCATAGGATTGGAGAATCTCAAAGACATCATCCTGGAGAAGGAACTTTTTTTCACCTTTGTAGCGGTTTACAATTATTTCTGCTTTTCTTTTATCAATTTCGTATTTTTTGTAAGAAGGAGCTTCTCTCTGGAGAATTTTGCCGTATTCTGTCATAGAGGATAGAACCTTGGATGTTGTTTCAGGAAAATCATAGACAGGAATACTACTTTCTCTTAAAAGCGGGATAAGTTTAGTCCATCTCTCCTCTAGAGTCAGCACCATGCAGACAATCGGCTTCTCGGCAGTCTTCCCAATTTCAGAAAGCTTTCTAGCTATCCCGACACCATCGGCAAATGGAGATGTGACAAAAACGAGCAAAAGGGAATCGATATCCGGATCTTTGAGAAGAGCTTCTACCGTGCCTCCGTACTGCTCAGGACCAGCAGTAGCAACAACATCAACAGGGTTAGAGATAATAGCCTCTGTAAAAAGAAGCTTGCCCAAAGTCTCTTTAGTCTGAGGACTTAACTTCGCTAATTTAAGCCCGGCTGAGACACATTCGTCTACTGAAATTATTGCAGGTCCTCCTGTGTTGGTGATGATAGCAACCCTCTCTCCCTTAGGTAAAGGCTGGGTAGAAAAGGCAACGGCTGTCTCAATCATCTCTTCCTGGGATTGAATGCGGAGTACTCCACTCTTTTTAAAAATCGCATCTGCGAGTGTGTCTTGTTCGATCATTGAACCGGTATGAGAACCGACAGCAACAACTCCTTCTGAAGTCTTTCCTGCTTTTACGACAAGAATAGGTTTCTTAGGAGTTATGCGGCTTGCTACTTCGAGAAAACCAGCAGGATCTTTTAGAGTTTCAAGGTGAACCATAATAACCTTTGTATCTTCATCCTGGCCATAATAATCAATGATTTCATTCAAGCTCACATCCGCCTCATTTCCATAACTGGAATACATTCTCAGCCCCATTCCAACAAGATAAAGGTGCAATTTCAGAGTCTCTCCAACTCCTCCACTCTGAGCGACTATGGAGATATTGCCAGGGAACATGGGCACAAAAGTGAAATTTGCATAGACGGATATTTCAGGATCGGAGTTCTGAATACCCTGGGAGTTTGGGCCATAGATCCTCATTCCATATTTATGTGCAATTTCAACAATGTGTTTTTCCAGTTTTAATCCTTCCTTTCCCACTTCTTTAAAGCCTGCCGTATGGACAATGGCAAATTTCACCCCCTTCTTGCCGCATTCTTCAAGGACTGTAGGAACTAAAGTATTTTTGATGGAGATGTTCACCAGATCGACTTCATCGGGAACATCGGTGATGGAAGGATAGGCTTTGAAACTCTTGATGGTATTGGATTTTGGATTAATGGGGTAAATCGGCCCTTGGTAATTGTGGTCAAGAAGATTTTGCATGACAATATGGCCAATACTCAAAGGATTGTTTGAAGCTCCGATGATAGCGATAGATTTTGGCTTAAATAAGGCATCAAGCATTTTGATCTCCTTTTGATTCAAAGACTATAAGGCCGCTGCAAAAGCGCTTCATATAACTCTATTTCTCTCCTACTGAAGGCTCTACAGCGAAAAGGATTCTCCCGGGTTCAGAAGGACACACTCTTGCTCTGGATATTTCTTTAATTCCTGAGCAAACTCCTTATGCTTTTCCATGAGAAACTTGGCCAGAGGATATTTCTTGACAAATTCTCGCATTCCA
The DNA here is from genome assembly GCA_030617525.1 of Candidatus Aminicenantota bacterium. Taxonomy (GTDB): domain Bacteria; phylum Acidobacteriota; class Aminicenantia; order Aminicenantales; family Aminicenantaceae; genus JAUWVG01. The sequence goes on from JAUWVG010000013.1 coordinate 11,209, forward strand.
TCCGGGTCGGCCGCATCCTTCACACTTGGAATCCAGTGACAGGGGATATTGTACTTTGCTCCAATCAAACTAGCTGCATATGCTCCCTCAGCAGGTGCCATAGAAAAGATATCGGCAATAGAGAGCACTGCCAGATCAGGCTTATAAAAATCGCCGATGAGCGTTTTCATTTCGGACATAAATCCTGTATCGCCGGATACATAAATCGTAAATCCGTTCTCGAGCTTAATAATAAAACCTGCAGGCGATCCAACAAGTCTAAATTCTTCCCCTTCTCCAAAACTCGAACTGTGATTTGCTGGAACAAGGATTACTTGAATATTGTCCAGGAGCTGGCATACTCCTCCATAGTTCAGTGGAAAAATATCCTTTCGACGCCCTGCGAATGCAACAAGGAAATATTCATACTGAACAACTCCCATGGCCCGCTCATTGGCATCGAGGATTTCCTCTAAATCTGTTGAATGGTCAAAGTGGGCATGTGTACACAAAACAAGGTCAACATCAGACCACTTACTCTTATTCTTCCACTCCTTAGGGCACGCAGGATTACTCTCAATCCATGGATCCACAACAATGACTTTTCCATTCTCAGTAATGATTCGAAACATGCTGCATCCAAAATACTGAATTTCCATAACACTTCTCCCTTTCACATTATTTTGGAACTCATAATATAAGATATAAATGAGAAGGAATCCAGCTAAAAATAAGGAATAGGGATTTTTAAGAAAATTTTATAATGCCGCTTATTTTGGCTTCTTCAACTCTGCCGCGATGACCTCGCCCAAGCGTTTGATTCCCTCCACAATGTTCTCATCCGATTCACACGAGAAATTGAGTCGAAAGGTATTCTGGATTTTAATATCTGTGGCAAATACATGCCCAGGAATAAATGCCACTTTCTTCTCAACTGCCTTTCTAAGCAGCTCCTTGGTATCTATCCCTTGTGGCAGTGTCACCCACAGATATAATCCCCCGTCAGGGCGAATCCAGGTGGCCTCGGTAGGAAAATACTTATCCATGTTCTCCAACATAACATCACGTTTGTGTCTGTACAAATTTCTTATTCGTTCATTATGATCATCCATTAAGCCCCGTTTCAAATATTCTGCTATTAAAGCCTGTGAAAACACATCGGTGCATAGGTCTAAAGCTTGCTTCGCAATCACCATTTTTTGAATCATATTTTCCGGACCCACTGCCCAACCAACCCTGAGCCCCGGCCCAATAGTTTTGGAAAATGTCCCTACGTAAATTGTATTCCCTTCATTACCCTTCGGTTTATCAAAGGATATGATCATATCGATCGGATCACCTGAGTACCTTAATTCTCCGTAAGGATCATCCTCAATTATGAAAAAATTGTATTCCCTTGCTAATTCAACCAGTCGCCGGCGCCGTTGCTCGGACAAGGTCACTCCTGTCGGATTCTGGAAGTTTGGCACGACATAAACTATCTTGATTGGCGTGCCTTTTTTTTTGTTTTCTTCCAGCCTATTCTCAAGCTCATCAATGTTCAACCCGTTCTCATCCATGGAAAGAGGTACAGCTACGGACTCCATAAGGCTGAATACTGTAAGCATGCCGAGGAACGTTGTATAAGAAACTGCAATCTTATCACCGGGATTTAGGATCACCAGCCCAAGCGCCGCTAATCCTTGCTGGGCAGCTGTTGTGATTATGATATTGTCTAAAGTCACATCGACTTTATAGCGCTTCATACGATCGAGAATCGCTTCGCGCAGCTCATTATAACCCTCAGTAATTCCATACTGGAGAACTGTTTCATATTTTTCGCTAAGCAGCTTATCCGAGATCTTCCTAAGTTCAGCATGAGGAAATGCCTTAGGGTTCGGCAAACCACCAGCAAAGGATATGATCTCTGGTTTTTGGGTTAATTTTAATATTTCGCGTATTTCTGATGAACGCATAGAAGAACTGCGTCTTGAAATGGGGTCATCCATTGTGATCCCTCCTTAAAATATTTATAAAAGCTTGAATTAAAGTTTGTTTTGTATGGCCTATAATGGCTGACAAAACTATTTTTTTTATTTCTACAGTTAATCCCATTTTGAAATATATTTTATAGTTTATATTAATAACACAGGAAAATATTTAGTTCAAAGGTTTTTTTCCATTTATGTGGGCAAAAAAGTTTATGACACATAAAGGAAAAAACCAATTCAAAATGGATTTTTTTTTATCAGAAGATATTTATTATGATAATGAGGAGAATCACTATTACAACAGGGGCGAGATATTTTATATTAAAGATCCAGAGAGCCTTCAGTTTAAAGCGAGAATTTCCAAAGGAGATTTCCTTGAGGGCGTTTTTCACTCCCCATGCGTATGCCAGAAACACGCTTATTAAAAGGGCACCGATAGTCATCCCTAGGCTGATGAAAATGAAGTCCATTTTTATCATAACACCCCATTTTGTAAAAAGTTTTACTCCTCCATTAGAGAGAGCTGCAGGGATTCCGATGATAAAGGCGAGGGCGCCCAAGACTATGGCAGCTTTTCTTCGTGTCCATTTTTTTTCATCCACAAGAAAAGCGGTAGGAACTTCAAGGAGAGAGAGGGTCGAAGTAAGTACTGCCACAAGGAGAAGAGTGAAGAACATAACGCCAAAAACATAACCTCCCGGCATTTTAGAGAGAACCATAGGAAAGACTTGGAACATGAGGCCGGTATCGGCCACAAATTCTCCCGGAACAATCTCCGGAGAGGTAAAAAGTGTAGGAAAAATGATAATCCCGGCCAGGATAGCAACTAGAGTATCAAAGAAGCATACCCATCCCGCTGAAGAGACGAGATTATCTTTTTTTGAAAGATAGCTGGCATAGGTCATCATGGCTCCATTCCCTACGCTTAAGGAGAAGAAAGCCTGGGCCACTGCGAAGAAAAGTACAGTGCCATTGAATTTCGAAAAATCAGGATTGAGGTAAAAAGCTAGACCTCTTCCTGCTCCTGGGAGCGTCAAGGCTCTTATCGCGAGGAAAATTATCAGGATGAAAAGAGCAGGCATAAGAATCTTTGACCATTTTTCGATTCCTCCCTTGATTCCTTTGGAGATGATAAACACTGTTAGGACTAAAATCACAGAAAAGCAAACAAAAACCACAAGGGGATCGGCGGTAAAATTTTTAAAAATAGCTTCTGAATCAAACCAGGACAAATCTCTTCTGAACGCGCCCGTGATTGCCTTAAAGAAGTAGCCGACAGCCCAACCCGCTATTACCCCATAAAAGGAAAGAATGCCAATCCCAACTGCGACGTTCAGATACCCTGATAATTTCCAATGGGTGCCGGGTTTTATGGCATTATAAGCGCCAACCGGATTTTTACGAGTGTGACGCCCGATGGCAAATTCAGCCAGCATGACTGTAAATCCTATAAAAATTACAGCCAGAATATTGGTAAAAACAAAGATGGCTCCACCGTTTAAACCAACCATCATGGGATATCGCCAGATGTTTCCTAAGCCGATAGCCGAACCGGCAGCAGCAAATATAAAAGCGATTTTAGAGCCCCATGCGCCTCTTGCGCTGTCTTCATGATAATCCATGCTGCCTCCTTTTTGGAGAGAAAAACAAAAGAAATAATTTTCCTGTATCTATTACCACAAACTGTTGAGATTGTAAAAGGAGAATTATCATCTCTGTCTCAACGTTGAAATTTGAAATCTATGTATATTAATTATATTCAAAATTGTGTTATAAAAGAAAATCACTGAAATGATTTGAACTGAATTTTTATGCTATGGTTGTTCTTTTATCAATTCCAATTCTTTGATGAAGAAGCCAAGATGAACTTGATTTTTTGTTTCAATAATTTTATTCTTGCAGTTCTTCTTTAGTCTAACGTTACAAATTTTATTAAAAAAAGGAGGAAGAAATGAAAAAAAATATCTCGTTCATAAAAATATTCTTTATTGCTTTTTTAATTCTAGGTCTGGGAATAATCGCAAACAAATCTTCTGCTCAAAGCAACTCAGGTCTGAAATTTGAGATTTCATTTCCTTCAAAGGCTCACCCAGAACAAATAACAGGGCGTGTTTATGTCATTATTTCAAGAAACGGAATAAGAGAGCCAAGACTTCAGAGAAT
>JAUWVG010000328.1 GCA_030617525.1 Candidatus Aminicenantota bacterium
GTCAGCCCTTAGTGCCGGATGAAAAAGTCTATTTCAGTATTCCGGCCATGCCGATAGACAATCCTCATGTCAACATCGAATACCACACCGAAACTTTTGTCAATTTATTAAAAAACATCGGCTACGTTGGATCACCTATAAATGAAGCCTATGCGATTGTCCATTCTGAAGGAGAGGATTTTGGGTACTCATGTATGGCTATTTCTTGGGGTGCAGGATTGACCAATGTAGGCATGGCCAATGAAATCTGGGAAATTGACAGTTTCAAATTTTCTGTCTCCAGGGGGGGCGATTATATAGACAAGGGGGTTTCCGATTCCCTGCGAATCCCGATCACTCGAGTCATTTTGGAAAAAGAGGGAGATCGAAAAAAAGAAATTCCCCGTTTAGATTTGACGAATCCAAGAAATGAAATCCAAGTGGCCATTAAGTATTTTTATAAATCGTATGTCAACTATGTACTGGATCTGATCCATTCGAAATTTTTTACCCTAAAAACGACTGTTCCTCTCCCCGATTCTATCCCGATCATCTGCAGCGGTGGTTCTGCATTGCCAAAGGGATTTATTGAGCTTGTCAAAGAGGGCGTTCTCGATAAACGCAGCAGACTGCCCTTTTCTGTCTCTGATGTCATCCTGGCAAAAAGCCCTATGACTGCTGTCGCAAAAGGGCTTAGAATAAAATTGGAAATGGATAAAACATAGAGGGGTCAAATGATAGGCCTTGGTTCTAAAGATAAAAAAAAGCAAAAGGGAAAAGAACATACACTCCAGAATTCAAATAGAACAGTCACGGGAGTCGGTTCCTCTCTTTCCATTAACGGGAATGTTAAGGGAAATGAAGATCTCCATATCGACGGCAAGGTGAAAGGAACCATTTCCATCGATAATCACACTCTGACCATTGGTCCCAGTGGTCAGATTGAAGCAGATATCCAAGCCAAAAACATCATTGTTCAAGGACATGTGAAAGGAAATATTCAAGCCTCAGAAAAAGTTTTTATTCAGGAAACCGCTCAGGTTTTTGGAGATATCATCGCCGCAGACATCTCGGTCATGGATGGAGCCCATTTTGAAGGTAACGCCAAAATTCAAAAATCTTCTCAAGATGTTACTCCTGTTACTGAACAGACAGAAAGAAAATCTGAATCTCGACTTCTTATTGAAGATGAGTTTATAGAAGAATAAGAATTCAAGGGAATCTATTCGGCATTTATACACTATTTTAAATCGATGTCTTCATCCTCTGTCATCTCGAATTTGAGTGTAACCTCAATTTCTTTTGCCTCACGCAGAAGGCGAATTCTCACCTCATCACCCCAAGTAAAATGCGATAGATAAAATCGCAAGGTATTGATACTTGTGTAAGCTTTACCATCCACACCTAAAACGATATCCCCTTTTTTTATATCCTGTCCCATAACAATGCCCCCAATGGGATCGCGTTCGATAACAAGATTTTCCAATCCATCGAATACCTTAAAGCTCAATCCCACTGAAGGATAGAATGGCCTCTCCTCACCTTTAAGTCCCCATACATAGTCGGCAAAAGTCCTGGAAACCTGGACAGAATCCTTTTCGTTGGGAACTTCTAAACACACGACTGTTTTAAACGGCACGCCTGTCCGTCCAAATGCTCTATAGTTGATTCCCAGGTTATAGAGAAGATGCCCGGATCCTGCAAGAACCACCATTCGCCGGCCGTCCTTTTTGGCCGCCTCGACTGCGTTAAACGCCATCACCTCATCCCAAGCCGATTGAGCTCTATAGAGACCTTCAAACATCATATCCAAGCCGGGGCCCTGCATCTGATGCGGGAGTTCTGCCCCTCCAAAAATCGTCCGGATAAGTTTTCGGTGCTCCTCAATTGAGAGGTCGGGTTTGGGGATAATGAGCTTCTGCTCATCTGATAAGGCCTCCCAGCCCTTCATACGAACAGCGGAGATCATTGGTCTGGGAGCGTTTAAGGCATAGACAGGGATTTTGTTCGCTTTGGCATACTGGAAAATCTTCCGGTAGAAACCAAAATTGAAATTCCAAGTGACATACCACTCCGCTTCTTGAATGAATTCATCCTCAGTCAGCAACCCAAGACTCCATTTGTTCAGAACTTCTTGCCCGGCGACAGTAAACATTTCCAAGCCTATGGAGAGATTTTTATCTTGTTCATGGAGAGCTTGGATGACTTCTAACTGAATATCGTGCATGGGCATGCTGTTATGAGATTCTCCAACATAGATAAACCGGCTGTCCTTCATCTCCGTGATCATTTTTGTAAAGGAGACGGCCTTCCCTTCTTTGGCAGAAAAGACATTGTCTGGAGAAATAGTCATGACCTTTTCTCTCAAATTTTTGTTCCCTATATTGAGGAGAAGAACCTTATCTCCTTCTTCTTGACTGTAAGCACTCAAGGCAAAAAACACTACTATAAGTACGATCCATAATTTATTCAATCTCATTTCGGCCTCCTTTGAATTGAGTATAATAACATTCGGATGGGAACAAACACAAGATTGATCCTAGATATCGACTATCAAATCTGGTGAAAGATAAGGTTCGTCTCCCTATTTCCCCATTAGTTGATGCAGTTAATGCAAAGGATTCGAGGATTCTAGGGTTCAAGGATTCAAGTGTTTTTTTTCAATTTAAGATGCAAAGAATTCTAGGGTTTTGGACCCCTTTTTTTATGATTCTTAAGCAAGTCACTCGACCCCTCGAATCCTTGACTCCTTGAATCCTATTACTCCTCCCGCTTCTTTTGGAAGGATACAAAAGACTTTAAAGATTATGGTAGATAGAGTATCCTATGCAATTATGATTTAGAGGTAATACATATGAAAAAAATCGTTGCCATATTGTTTGTTGTCGTTTTTAGTTTAGTTCTGTTTTCTCAGGATCAGACGCATGAGGTTTCGGTTGTTAACATCGAGATTCCCGTCCGTGTATTCCAAGGAGAAAATTTTATCGATAATCTGACAATAGAAGATTTCGATGTATTTGAAGATGGCGTCTTACAAAAAGTTGAAGCCGTCTATCTCATCAAGAAGAAAAGCGTGGCCAAAGAAGAAGGCAATCAGAGATTCTTTCCTTCGGTTTCAAGAAATTTCATACTTATGTTTGAAATCATTGATTATCTTCCAAAGCTTGGAGAGTCCATCGATTATTTCTTTAATAATATTTTGCTTCCTGGAGACGAACTTACAGTCTTCACACCTGTCAAATCCTATAAGTTCAACAACCAGTCCTTCGAGATGTTTTCTAAAGAAGCCATCGCTAATAAGCTCAAAGAAACACTCCGTTCAGATTCTATCACCGGAAACTCTGAATACAGGAGTGTGTTGAGAGAACTGGAAAACGTCCTCACTATGGACGAACTGGACATAGATGAAAGGATGAGCCTCTACCGGCAGGTCCTGAGTCGATTTGAAAACCTCCGGTCCATCGATGAAGAGGGATTAATCAATTTTGCCAATTTTCTCAAAGAAAAAGAAGGGCAAAAAAATGTTTTTATGTTCTATCAAAAAGATGTCGTCCCGCAGCTTAAACCTACTGAAATCGAAAGACTCGCCAGCGAAAATCAAGACAGAATAGACATTGTTCAGAACCTGATCGAACTCTTTGATTTTTCCAGAAGGGACATCAATATTAATGTGGATAATGTCAAAAAGATTTTTTCTGACTCTTCTATATCCATGCATTTTCTCTATATCACCAAGCCCCCCTTTAGAAGCTCTAATATCTCACGTTTTGGAGCCGGACAGGCAATAACGTTATCCGATCAATCAGAAAACGTATTCAGCACATTCCAGGAAATGGCCCTGGCGACAGGCGGGTTCAGCGGAAGCTCTTTTTATGCAACAGAGACGTTTAAAAAAGCATTGGATGCCTCTGAAAATTATTACTTAGTCTACTATTCCCCTCTCAATTACAAACAGGATGGGGAATTTAAAAACGTGAAAATTCGAGTGAAGGGAAAAAATTTCCGCGTCACTCACCGTGCCGGCTACTTTGCCGATTAGCTGCTATTTTTCTTCTTCCTCAGG
>JAUWVG010000256.1 GCA_030617525.1 Candidatus Aminicenantota bacterium
TTACTAAAAAATTTCCTTTGGTTTGTTTTTTCAAGAGATAAATTCTGGACTCTGTCCGGTTTCTTTCAAGTGTTTTAAGTATAGAGTCACTCACATTCCAGCGCTTCCTATTGTTCTCAAGAAGCCACCCGAGCCGCATACTAATTGTCGTTGCAGGATAGTTGTTAAGTATGCTCATCAATTCAGAAAAATCTATCCACAAAAATCCTTCTAATGACATGAGGAATTCATGAATTCCCAAAAAACGGGCTGGCACTTTAAGGCCTTCCAGCAGGATACGTTCCCGTGAAAAGTGTTTCAATCGAACATCATCAATCACTGAAGAGGTTATCCCAAATGAGAGATCTGTCCTATAAAATTCATATCGAGCTTGCTGGAAATTAAAGGGCTTTTTCACTCTTTTCACCGATTTAGGAAGTGCCACCTGGAATACATTCGACTCACTGTGAGCAACTCCATAACATTTAAACGCTGAATGATAACCAATAATCCCATTTGGATGAAGATTTCCGGCAACTAATAAGGGATTCACCTCTATTTCTTCGAGAAGCCATTCGTTTGGTCGCTTTAAAAAGTAAAGGCCTTTTCTTATAGCTATGGCTTTTCTGCTTTTCAAGAGCCACTGCATAACAGTTGTGGCTTTCACTTCATCTCCAAGAAGCGAGACGATCTCTTTCCAGCGCACTATTCGCTTATATCCAAATTCTATGAATATTTTCTCTGAAGCACTTGGCATTGGTTTCTCCTCATGTATTAATTATGATGTATTAACATGATTATTATAACATAATTAGATATATCCCCCTATGTATTAATTATCACCTTTTAACATCATTATTTTAGCATAATGAGATATTCTATTTCCTGAAACCGAAAAATTGAGTATCTCGGTTGGAATTTTGAATCGATTCGCAAATAATTTATACTAGATTATTAACTTCTTTCATTATATGATCTTTATTAAAATCGTTTTTAAATTGAGTTCTATAGAGAAATTGGAGGGGTTGGAATGGCAGAACGTCTCAAAGACATCTATTTTACCAAGGATTCTATGGGGGCATTCGCCGATACGATAGGAAAGGTTTATCCAAATTTTAACAAAAGGAAATTCTTAGACCATATATTTGATGGAACTTTTAAGGCCATGGAGTTTATGGAGAGAAGCAAACACGTAACGCTCTGTCTGCATGAGGCACTCCCACAATCCTACAATGAAGCTCTCGACATTTTAAAAACAGCGGCTCCACTTGTGAAAGGAGCAGAAGCCCTATCGCTTCCCGACTATGTGGCCACGTATGGAATGGACGAATCTGACCTTTCGCTGCCGGCCCTGGGCTACATCACAAAATATATCACAGCGGAATTGGCCATCCGCCCTTTTCTGGATAGTGATCCCGAAAAAGCAATGGCTTTTATGGTCGAATGGGCAGGAGATAAAAACGACAATCTCCGGCGCCTTGCCAGTGAAGGATGCCGGCCGCGGCTCCCCTGGGCCATGGCGCTGCCAAAATTTAAAAAAGACCCAAGCCCCATCCTGCCCGTCCTTGAGAAACTGAAGAATGATAAGTCTGAAAATGTGCGACGCAGTGTGGCTAACAATCTCAACGACATCTCCAAAGACAATCCCAAAATCGCACTGGGTGTTTGTAAAAAGTGGTATGGAGAGTCAGCAGAGACAGACAAGATCGTTAAACACGCGTGCCGAACTCTGTTGAAGGCCGGCAATAAGCAGGCTCTAATGATTTTTGGGTACAGCAATCCTTCTGCAATGGATGTGTCCAACTTTAAACTGGACAAAAACAAGATAAAAATTGGGGAAAATTTGAATTTTTCATTTGATCTTACCTTAAAAACCAAAGGCAAAGTGCGGCTGGAATATGCCGTTTTTTATGTCAAAGCCAACGGTAAGCTGTCCAAGAAAGTATTTAAAATCACGGAAAACGACTATAGGCCCGGAACACATTCTTTCTCGAAGAAGCAGTTTTTTGGAGATATGTCCACCCGGAAACACTACACGGGCACGCACTCCATTTCCATCGTTATTAATGGAGAAGAAAAAGGGAAAGCCGCCTTTGAATTGATTAAAAAAGATTTGAAATAAATTAATTATTCATTGCAACAATAATCCATTTTTGGTATATTATTACCATGAAATGGGATGAGCTTCTTCAAATCGTCGGTAAGGAACCTGTGTTTCACTCTAGCTTGCTCAGAGCTGGATCGATTGATCCCGTTGATCTTGGAAGACAATTATCACGTTGGGTCAAATCCGGCAAGCTAATTCAAGTCCGGCGAAGCCTGTACGCTCTCCCTGAACGGTACCGAAAAACAACACCACATCTTTTCCACGTAGCAAACCGTTTAAAAAGAGGCTCATACGTCAGTCTTCAATCGGCCTTGGAGCACTATGGACTCATTCCCGAATATGTTCCCACTGTCGTGAGTGTGACCACTGGCCGTCCGGAAACACTATCCACACCTTTCGGCACATTTGTTTTTAGGCATGTTAAAAAAGATCTGTTTTTCGGGTACCGAATTGTTGATTTTAAAGATAATCAGTTAGTTTCGATTGCATCTCCAGAAAAGGCACTGCTTGATCTTCTCTATTTGACACCAGGCTCAGATAACATCGACTTTATTCGTGAACTCAGGCTTCAGAACCTTAATACAATTAATTCTACTCACCTGAAAGATTTCTTTAGACGAACTCGAATTCAAAAACTAAAACGAGCTCTAAACCTTTTGGATTTAATTCTTAAGGAGGAACAATGAAAGAACAGATCAAACAGATTATTGCTGACACCTCAGATAATCTTCAAGCGAAAAGCATTGTTAGAGAATACCTTCAGGCAAGAATCCTCCAATTTCTCCAAGAAAGCGGGTCCTTTAGAAGCTGGATATTTCATGGAGGGACAGCCTTGAGATTTCTTTATAAAATTCCTCGTTATTCAGAGGACTTAGATTTTGCTCTAAGACAAAATAGCGACTCCCTGGATTTCTCCGCAGTTATCAAGACTATCTGTGGACAATTTGAGTCTGAGGCCTATCAAGTTGAGACAAAAGCTAAAGAAGTAAGAACAGTAAATTCCGTTTTTATTCGTTTCCCCGGCCTACTTTTTGAATTAGGCCTTTCCCCTCGTCAGACTGAAAAATTCTCTATCAAAGTTGAATTGGACAGCAATCCGCCTGCCGGCGGTGTTGTCGAGACAACTATCGTCCGGCGTTATGTCGCTCTGCACCTTTTTCATTACGACAAAGCGTCGTTTTTGAGTGGAAAACTTCACGCAATTTTGAATCGAGCTTACACAAAAGGACGTGATCTCTTTGATATTTTCTGGTATTTATCCGATCCAACCTGGCCAAGTCCTAATATCGAGTTCCTCAACAACGCTTTGAAGCATACCAACTGGGCAGGATCTGAAATCACAGAGAAGAATTGGCACAAAGTCATAGGCGAAAAATTAGCCACTATCGATTGGGACAGAGCCGTCGAAGATGTTCGCCCATTTATTGAAAGAACTCCGGATTTAGACATGCTGACAAGAGAAAATATTCTTAAACTTCTAAGATCAAAGGAAAATATTTAGGAAGCTTCGATTCTTCTTTTATCTAAAAACATTTCACTGGACGGCATTCTGGACAGCGGAACGGCGGCGAAAAGCCCTTTTGTTCGAAATACTTCTGCTCTCCTCCCTCCCAAACAAATTCCTCTCCGCAATCTCGACATATCAGAACTTTATCCTTATATATTTGATATGACTTAGGGCCTTTTAGGTCTAGAGATTTGAGAATCTCTTTCTGCAGTTTCTTTAAAAGACTTTCTCTTTTGGCCCAGATAATATCAACCTTACTGGCAAAAAGTTTTTTTTCATCAAATTCAAACTCTTTTATTATTTTCAGATGGGGGATCTCTCCACACCCTGGAACATAGCATTCCACAGAAGTGGCAGGACAGGCTTTACGCTGACAGATTCTACCCCGATAATTAAGGTGAGAATCAAAAACAAACACATCCCAATATTGAGAAACTCGACTCATTTGCCGGGCCGCTTTGGCTACTTTTTCCATATCAGAAAAGCCCTCCATGACTACGGCTAGATCACAATCCATAGCAAAGCAATCACAACTTGCCACCGATCCTACAATCCCAACTTCAATAACTTCGGAGTGGTCCTTTATCCTTTCAACAAATTCCTCAGCCATCAGTCGAAATTTATTTATCATTGGATGCGCTTGTTCGAGTCAAACAGAATATACTCACAAGTATAATACTTTTAAGAATATTGTCTATGTTGCCTTGTAGCAGGCAACTCATAAAATCTGGCATACGTTATGCACAATACTGTCATATTTTGACAGTTTCATACAATTTATTCCTTGCCAGCCTTTAATTTTTGTGAAATACTGTCATTTATTAACAGCATCGCACAAAATAATACAGCAAAATAATGTCCAAACTTATTGAAAGAATCAAGGCTCAAATTCCAAACGATTTTTTTACTGACATCGAACTGATGAGGATTTTGCCAAAATCTGCAGACAGTCGCTACGCATTAGTGAAAAGAGCCATCGCCTCCAATGATATCATCCATATTCGGAGAGGATTGTATGTATTGTCTAAACAGCATCAAAGGTCCGGCATCAATTTATTTGAACTGGCTCAAACGATCTACGGACCTTCATATGTCAGTCTTGAGTCTGCCCTCTCT
>JAUWVG010000018.1 GCA_030617525.1 Candidatus Aminicenantota bacterium
AAGGGTGGCTAGTTTTAAGATGTTTAAAGGATTGAAATAGCTTGAAATCCCTAATATCTTGACCGCAGCTCCCTTTTCCTTCAGTTCATCGGCTATGGAGCCTCCTCGTGACAAACACCAGATATGGGATTCAAAGTTCCCCTTGTCTATACCCAGAGCAATATCTGCTATGACCTTCTCCGCTCCACCTACTTTGAGATCTTCAACCAGTTGAAGGACTTTTATCTTTTTCATTAGTTTTTACTTATCTTTGTATAGTTTTTTCACGTTTTTTGAAAATTTATTGTTTGAATCAGTTTTTCTATCCTGTGGACAAAAGTATGATTTTGGACTGCTGCTTCATACCCTTGAAGGGCGATTTGTTCCCTTTTTTCCGTATGGTTCAAATAGTAATCAATCTTTTTTCTGAGGTCCTTAGTGTCTTTGAAAACCGCCAAATGCTTCCCGTCTTCAAAAAGGGATGTGATATCTCGTTGAGCATCGACCAAAAGGAAACTTTTGCAGGCAAGAGTCTCATAAACTTTGGGACTGGCTTGATAGCAGAGAGTTTTCCCATCTTGATAGTGAATGACCAAAATTATTTTGCTGCTGCACAAAATCTTTGTCCATTCTTCCGGTTTAAGTTGAATGTCTATGGCTGAATGTCTCAATGAAGATCCATGAGGCAGTTTATCCCATCCAGGGCCCCAGATTTTAATGTTAAAATCGTTTATGTCCTCGAAAATCTGATGTCGATTGGGATAGAATGAACCCACAAAAGTTATATCGCTGCCCCACTTTTTTTCCTCCTCCATTGTCACAGCAGCAGGCTTATGAAACTCAGGATCACAGGCAAAGGGAAGCCAGTGAGTGTTTTTTATGCCCGCTTTGGCCAGAAGTTCCTGTGCCTCAGTTCCACCGCAAAAAATAAAATCATAGCTTGTGGCTACGTCTATGATAGGTTTAAAATCTATGGGTGGATCTATCGTCCAGAGGGCGGTCTTAATTCCCATGTCTTTGATTTTTTCGACTGTCTCGGGCAATATTCGGTGTCCTCCGGTGACAAGACAGAGGTCCGGACAGTTGTGAGAAGCAAGAGAGAAAAAATTATTATTGAGTCTTTTTAAATCCCAGTTCTGTAATAATCGCACTTTTTTCCTTAGTCTTCCTGGAGTCATAAACGCCCGATCTTCAAAAGAGATAAGAGAATGTCCTAATCTCTTTATGGCCTTTTCCATGTACTCGGTTATCGTCACAAAATTGGGATTATGATATCCGGAAAAAAGGATTTTCATCTTTCCCCCGCTTCTTTGTAGACATAAAGAGTCTCTCTAGCTGTCTTTTCCCAAGAGAAGAATTTGGACCGCTGTAAACCTTTAGCACTGAATTCTTGTCGTAAATGACTGTTTTCGATGAGTTTTGTCATTACATGAGAGATGTCTTCTACATCTTCAGGGTTGAAGAATATCCCTGCGTCTTGGACAACTTCTCTGAAAACAGGAATGTTGGAGGCAGCAAGAGGACACCCACAGGCCATGGCCTCAACGGCCGAAATTCCGAATCCTTCTAATAGAGAGGGGTAAATGAAGAATTCGGCTCCATTATAAAGATAGACGACATCTTCGTCTGAGACATAGCCCGTGAAAATAATCTCGTTGTCCAATCCCATTTGATGGACTTTGGGAAGCATCTTTTCGTATCCCCAACTTTGTTGTCCGACAAGCACCAGTTTGTGGGGAATTTTAAGAAACAATTTTACAGAGCCGAAGGCTTCAAGTAAACGAGGTAGATTCTTATTCCAATTGGCTCCTCCTGTATAGAGGATGTATTTTTCTTTAATACGGAGAGAGTTCAATCTCTGTTTTAGAAAAAGTTTATCTTCGACGGGATGGAAGATATCGCCGGCGGCTAAAGGAATGACTCTTATTTTTTCTTTCTGGAACTGATATTCCTCTATGAGACAATTTTTTGCATAAGCCGAATCGGTTATGACGAAGGAGGCCTTCTTGGGGCCTTCATTTAACATATTGGAAATTCTTTCTATTCCTCGCCGATCATGTTCCAAAAAGCGGTATTTTTCTGGGGTGATCTGATGGATAGTGACAATCCAGGGGCATTTTTTTAGAGGAAGTGTCTCAACTCCAAAAGGTGAATGGAAAACATCGATTTTTTTGAGCATAGAATCTAGAGAAGGAAATTGGAATGTATTCCATAAAAAATTGAGTATTTTGTTCGGAATGTGAAACACTCTGTTTTCGACATTGGGAAGGCTGAATTCACTGATAATCGTGTTTCTCTTTTCTCTTTCCCGCAAAAAATTGTAATAAAGAACATACGTGTTTTCTTTATCCAGTTTGAGCAGGTTCTTTAAAAGATTGTAAGCATATTGAGCACCCCCTCTTCTGACACCGAGAATGAGGTTGGCATCGATTCCTATTCTCATTGGTTCAATCCCTTAAAAATTTCGAGAAGACTTTTAGTATGTTTATCTTTAGTAAAAAGATTTTTAAATTTTATTTCCGCATCCTCGCCCATTTGGGTAGCCTTTTCCTTATTAAAATAAAGAAATTTCATTTTTTCAGCTAGTTCGTTGATATTATTTCTTTCCACTAAAAAACCGTTGGCCCCATCTTCCAGCCAATCCGAAATTCCTCCGACATCAAAGGCAATGACTGGTTTTCTGTACGACATAGCTTCAATCCCCACGATCCCAAAAGGCTCTGGCCACAGGGACGGAACGATGAGTGCCAGACAGTTGAGGTAAAATTCATGTAATCTTTCCTGCGAACGCCAACCCAGAAACTCTATGCGGTGGCCCAAATTATTTTGGGAAATCAGTTTTTCGATATCACTCTTGTAATCTCCTTCTCCGATGACGAGAAGTTTCAGTTCGTCCGGACATGCCTTCAATGCCATCAGCAGATGTTGGAGTCCCTTGGTCTCATGGATCCGGCCCACAAATAAAACAAAGTTTTTAAAATTGACGCGGTCGAAGTTTACGGGTTCTGTATAATAAGGTATCACTTCTACACGATCCGGGGAAAATCCATTCTGGACGAGACAGGTTTTCATGTAAAAACTGGCCACAATCAGTTTGTCCAATTGTCTGCTGATCTTCAACTGTTTTTTGTTAAATCTCCATTTTTTAAAAGCAATCCATGGATTGCGAGAGATACATCTGCTGGAGTAGGCGTTGAAAATACAGCGAAGACCTGCTGGATAAGGGCAGATGATATCTTGTGAAGGAAGGATTTTTCGCCAGTTCAGACAGAAGAGGCTTAAATCATGAACAAATCTCACGACAGGTTTTTGCCGCGATAAAAAATGGACGACATAAGGATTCTTGACGTTTTGGACATAGATTATATCTGGATTTTCTTTCTGAACGATTGTATCCAATTTTTTTCCATCTCTTTTGTTGATGGCATTTTCTTCACTGATAGCAGGGAAAAAATACTCTCTTCTTCCTTGAATCTTGAGAGTCTCTTGAGTTTCTTGCCCGTAGACGACACAAATTTCATGGCCCAAGCTTTCTAGGTGTTCAGAAAGACTTAAGACATACTGTTCCGCACCTCCAAGGTATTGATAATAATCACAGACCATTAATATTTTCATTTTTTATTGAGAAAATTTTCTCTTGAACACTCTCATATTATCCATTTTTCAAACCATAATAAAATTCCTTTGAGGATCTCTTTAATTCGTTGGTTTGTCCCATATTTTTTTATTCTTTCCCTCCGTAAGCTTTTTCTCATTTGAACGGATTTGTTCACAAACCTGGATATTCTTTTTAATCTGTTTATGGACAAATGTTCATTTCGCATCACGGGGACATATCCTGTCATCTGATCAAGTTTTCTTTCTTCTATAAAATTGTTCTCTTCTGCCCATTGAAACAGGGGTGTTTCCGGGTAGGGGATAGCAAATGTGAATTGAATTTGTGAGCAGTCGTAGGTCTTGGCCATTCGAATCGTTTTAAGAAGGTCCCTTTTTTTGTCTCCGGGAAGTCCGATGATAAAAAAACAAAATGTGTGGATATTTAATTCTCTGCACAATTTGATAATCTTTAAGCTTTGTTTTGGATGCTGTGCCTTTCGTCCCATCCTGCTGAGAGTTTCCTCCGAGCTGCTTTCTATGCCCAAGTTTATCCCGCAGCATCCTGCATTCGCCATTCTCCTAATCAACTCTTCGTCTAAAGTATCAATTCTTGTCTCACAGCGCCAATGGAAATCGAGTTTTTTGGAAGTAATTCCCTGACAGATCTGGAGAATTCTTTTTTTATCCAGAGTGAATTCCGGATCTCGAAAAAGGATGTTTTTGATCCCTAAGGTTTTAACGATAAAAGCCAATTCTTCAAGAACATTTTCAGGGGAGCGTTTCCGCCATTTTGATCCCTGGACCAGAGGATAAGGGCAGTAGCTGCATGAAAACGGACATCCCCGGGAAGTCAAAACAGGCAGGAATGGATTTTCGTCTGGAAATTGGGGATGGGACAAGATGTATGTTTTATAGGGCATCGATTCCCATTCAGGCATTGGAAGTTGATCCAAATTTTGAATTGTCTCGCGGGGATTGTTCCGGATGATGTTTCCTTTCTTATCTCTGTACCAGATGCCTTCAGTTTCTGCTAATCCCTTCGTGAAAATATCCACGAATGTGAACTCAGGTTCACCCAACACTATGACGTCAATATAGTCCCTGTCTATCGTTGCCTGAAGATTCAGTGATACATAAGGACCGAAAATTATTATCCTGGTTTGGATTTCTTCCTTAATTTTCTTGGCTGTGTCCATATCGAAGGGGTAAGTCGGCAGAGATGTACGCAAAGCCACTGTTACGGCTTGGCCTCCGGCCATTTTTTTTATCTCTGTCACAAGGTTTTTGACATCAAAATCTTGACCAAGACAGTCGATAACATGAAATGAAATGCCTGCTTCTCTGAGACAGGCTGCTGTATAGGGAAGATCGATTGGAGGAACCTTGGCCCCACCTTTTTCGTACAGTTGACCTAATCCTCCCATCATATCTTTGTTTGAAATTTTCCCGGGAGGATTGGGTGGATTCACTAAAAAAATCATAGATATTTAATTGTCCTTTTTTCGACTTTTCTTTTTTTGTTTTCTCGCCGAAGGTGTCGATGAAAAAAATTTGAAGGTTTTAAACGAATTTCACAAACCTGTGACTTAGCGCCCGAATCGATAAGAAGTCCGACACGGTCTCCAATATCTTCAGGTCTGAGCATATTTGACTTATTGGTTAGGGAGGCATTGGTGTTGTTGGCAAATGTGGTGTCTACGACATCCGGACACACAGCAAAGACTCTAATGTTCGAGGGTTTTGCCTCCAGGGCCAAAACCTCACTTAAACCATTCACTCCAAATTTGGATGCGCAGTAGGCCCCACATTTTGAATATCCTCTTAATCCACAAACAGAAGAGATATTGATTATTGAACCATTTTTCTGTCTCATCATTTGAGGCAGAACAGCTTTTGAACACAGATAGACGCTTTTCAAATTGATGTCGATCATTTTTTGCCAATCATCCAATTTTGAATCGATAATCGAACCGAAGGTGCCAACTGCTGCATTGTTGACCAAGATATCAATCCGGCCAAATCGCTCCAGGGTGCGCGTGATCAATGTGTTGACGAGTTCGTTTTGAGAGACATCTGTTTGGACAGCGAGGCAGTCGATTTTGTGTTTTGAGCAGAGCCGGTCAAATAGTTCGGCGATATCTTTTTCATTCCGCGAAACACCGACTAGATAAATCCCACGAGCCGCCAATGACTCAGCGATGGCTTTTCCAATCCCTTTAGTGATTCCCGTGATGATTGCGACTCTTTGAATGCTTTTCATTTCTGGCCTAAAATACGATTTTGAAAATTCTTTTGAGCTGGTCGAAATTGAATGTCAACACAGTTCGAATGAGGAGTTTCAGCAGAGCTTTTCTGCTCATACACTTGAGGGCTAACTGTCTGAAGTACAGCAGTTCTTCTACGGTCATCTTTGTCCCGACGACGGGAATTTTGCTTGTGTCTTTGGGAAAAGCATAGTATTCACTCCAGGATATCCCTTTTTCGTTTATTTCCTGCATGTGGCTGTTATACAGGTCGGAGCCCGGATCGGGTCTTACAATCGTAAATTGAGAATACTTTGGTTTAATTTTTCTGGCCAATTTTATGGTCTGGATCACTGTTTCTTCTGTCTCTCCAGCATTGCCGAGCATAAAAAATCCGAATATTTCAATACCGGATTTTTTAGCTAACTCGGCAGCGTGAACATTTTGTTCGACAGTCTGTTTTTTTTGGATGGTATCCAATATGTTTTGAGAGCCGGATTCAAACCCATAGAAGACTATCCAACAGCCGGATTTTTTCATGTATTTAAGCATATCGGAATCAACCGTGTCCACTCTACTTAGTGCCTTCCAGTCAATCTTTAATCCTCTTTGAAGGATTTTTTCACATACGGAAATCACCCAGTCTTTTTTGAGCGTGAATAAATCATCGTAAAAGGAAATTTCTTTCACTCCGTATTCATTGATCAAATGTTCTATCTCGTCCACGACTCTTTCCGGATCTCTCCTTCTATGATTTCTGCCAAAGACCGCTTTTTCCGAACAGAATATGCAGTCAAAAGGGCATCCTCGGGATGCGATCAAATGAGTCGATGGGGGATGTTTCATGGGTCCCCAGCCGCGATATCTTTCCATTTTTAAAAGATCTCTGGCAGGAAAAGGCATTGAATTCAAATCAGAAATAGGGTTCCTATACTGATTCTTGTGTATTTGATTATTCTTTATGAAGATAATTCCTGGAATGTCTTCCCAAGGCATGTCTCGGGCCAAATCTAGAAGTGTCAGTTCTCCTTCGCCAACTACGACAATATCAATACAATCCTTTCCTTCTTTTAAAGTCTGCTCGGGAAGGGAAGATGGATGTGCCCCTCCGGCGACAATAATAATTTTGCCGGATGCTTTTTTTATCGCTTCTGCTATTTTGTATACGTTTTCCATCTGGATGGTTAAACCGCTTATGCCCACGACATCTGGATTTTTTGTGAGAACGTAATCGGAAATAATGTCCATTTTGTCTCTTTCCAAGTCTAAATCGACAATATCGACATCGATGTTTTTCTCTCTTAGAAATGATGCGATATAGGCGATACCTAATGGGGGTATGGAAGGCCTCTCAACAGCCGGAGTCGGGGGATTCAACAAGAGAATTTTTTTCATTTGAGTTTGATGACCTGTTTAAACATCTTCATATCTGTCTGATCAAACCAACGAAAGAGAAAAAGTCCAGCGACATAACTCATCCCACCGATCAAGATCCTGGGTATAACATGGACTGAGGACATAAGATATAAAACACCAACCAAAAGACCGGCGGAGATAAGCAGTCTTATTGATTGAAGATGGGATTTTGAAAAGACAGGAATCTTTAAATATTTTATTGTATACAGAAATGCAAGGAGACAGCCCGTTCCTTCCGTGGCTACGGTTGCAATACTGGCGCCAATAAAACTCCAGAGTGGAATGAGGAGAAAATTTAAAGAGATGTTCAAGCAGACATTGGCTAAAGTCAACCACATGTTTATCTTCTGCTTGTCTATAGCTGTGATATTTGATGAGACGAGTTGACTGATAAAAATGATTCCCACGGCAAAAATTAATATCTGAAATGCCTGGACGGAGGGGAGATATTCCTCACCATAAATCAAAAGTATGATTTCTTTTGCTAAAATGGCCCCCCCCAATACGATCGGTAGAGCGAGAGTGAAAAGATACTTAAAAGAACGTTTAAATATTTTTGCGAGTGAGTCCGGGGATGATTTAAAATAACTGGAGATAATGGGGAAGATGGATGTTGCGTATGCACCGGGGATAAAGATCAGGTTGCTCATAATGGCATAAGCGGCGTTATAGTATCCAACAGCGTCGTCTCCTTTCATCAGAGACAGCATGATGGTGTCAATTTTGAAGTAGACTGTAATGAAAATGGCGGATAGGGCCATTGGCCAGCTTTCCTTTATAATCCATTTCAAAGTCGATGAGTTGAAGGAAAATTTCAGCCTGACAAATTTTCTCGAAAAAATGAGGACGCCAAGGACAAGAATCAGGTTTGTGGCCACTGCTATACAGATGAAAAAATTAAGATTTTTTCCTTTTGAAACAGCAAATAGGACCAAACCTAGTGTCAGCAGTTTATTTCCCAGATTAATCAGAACAGAGTACTTTAATTCCAAATAAACCTGAAAAATGATTTCAGGTGTTTGAAAAGCGCTGAAAAGAAGAATCAAAGAAAGAATGGAAATGGCACTGGTTGTATCTTGAGGGATTTTTAATAAAGAAATAATTGCGATGGCCAGAGAAAAAGAAAAAATGGAAAGAAAAAATCGGATAACAATCCCATGGCCAATCAGGCTTGATGCTCTGGATTTATCTCGAGAGATTTCCCTTACAAGGATGGAATTAAATCCCAAACTGCTTAAAACCTGAAAAAAAGACAAAAAGGCGAATGCAAAGGCGTACTTCCCATAACCCGCTGTTCCTAAATAGCGGGCTATTATAGCGACTATGTAGATTTGGAGGAGAATTCCGGTGATTTTTCCTGCGATGAGGAATGCGGTGTTAAGGGCAATTTTTCTAACAGTACTCATTTATTTGCGCTCAAGGAGAACTATCGTAAAAAGCACAAAACTAATCCTGATAAAACAGGTTATTCGGACTCTAAGAAATCTGAAACCAGCTCTTCTTTTTTTATTGTAGGCAGCATGAAGACTATTCCAGTCAGGAACCAGAATGGCTCCATGATCCGAATAATTATAAAAGTGTTTGAACTCAGACCATGAATTATTAAGCCTATAAATCCAGCAATATAACCAAGGACAAGACCTTTATACAGTTCGTCTTCCATGTCCCTGTAGATTTTGTAAGAGTGCTTCAAAATTGTCCATAAAAGCCACAATAATGCAAACAAGCCAACTAATCCAAGCTCTGGGAGAGTGCGAATGTACTGGCCATCGATAAAGCCAAAACCTGTTATTCCACGACCTAAAATAGGTCTCTTCCCCCAAGCCTTCAAGCTCGTATCCCAGCTGTTGATTCTCTCAGAAGTTGATGGATCAAAAGAAAGGCCCCCAATTTGAGCGGCAGTGTTTCCAACTCCTGCAAACGTGTATCCAATTCTATGAAAAACTGCTTTAGGTTGGATTAATACGACTAAAAGGAGGATAGTCACGGATGCTGTGGCCAGTTCGAGTTTCCTATTACTCAAAACAATCAGTGCGATTAATGAAAAGAAAAGAGCAAGGTATGAACTCCTCGATAATGTAAACAGAAATGGAATGAAAATTAATACGCTTAATCCAAGAAGAGCCAACCTCAATCTTTTAGGGACCTTTTGCAATAAAATTCCTACTGCAAGAAATAAAATTATGAGCAGGTATCCGCCGAGTGTATTGGGTTCTCCCACCTCTCCTTCAAAAGGAGCACTCACTCTATTGCCTGATGGAATTTGTAATATCCCCAACGTGGAAACGAGACCACATGTGATGAATAGAAAAGTCAGAAAAAATTTCACTTGTTTTTTACTGTGAATATGATTAGCGACTAGGAAAAAAAGTAGGAAGTATTCGCCATATCTAACGACATAAAAAAATCCTTTAGCCGGGTCCACGTATCCTAAATACGTCCCCCTCAATGTGGATACTATACATATGAGAAAGTAAAAACCGATGGCTTTATTGAGGGGAGTCTTCATGAACAGAGACAATCCTTTTCTATACGCCAGTTTTGCCAGCCAGGTGAATGATATGAGGCCTAGAAGGATGTCATCAAGTCGGATAACGATTTCTCTCCCGGAGACTCCCCCGGCGCTCAATTCTGGAGAAAAAAGCATGGAAAGGATGAGGATAACCAGTGCGATATCGGTATTTATGAGGATTATAACAGCAATTGTAATGCCTAATATTGCAGCAATAGAATAACTTATAGGGATACCAGATATGATTTGGCCTGAAAGAAAACTGATGAAAACTATTGCAGAAAATATTAAAGCTGTAAAAAGTTTGGGATTTTTCCACTCTATCTGCATCGTTGCCCATTTTAAATGGGAGTCAAGATAAATACTATTGGGCTTCTAATCAATAGTGATTATTTAAATTTTATTTTTTTTGTCTTCATCTTTGTAACTATAATATTGATACTGCTGATAACTGGACATATCATGGATGTATTCCGTTTTGACATTATTAATGACAACTCCCAAAATTTTTGCATTCACATTTTCCAATTGCATTTTTGCCCGGATGAGTGCCTGTCTGGGAGTTTTACCTGCCTGGTAGACTAGAATAACGCCGTCAGTTTTTGTGCTCAGGATGGAAGCATCAGCCACGGGAAGGGCAGGCGGCGTGTCAAAAAGGATCAAATCATATTTTTGTTTCAATTGATGAATAAGTTCTTCCATTTCAGGAAAGTTGAGTAATTCGGCTGGATTGGGTGTATGTCCTCCACATGTTAAAATATTTAAATTTTCAATTCCTCTAGACTGTATGACTTGATCGAATTCGAGTCCTGATAACAGCATGTCTGTGAGAGTGTTTACTGCTTTTTCTAATGGCAGTTTTCCTATCAATATCTCACTTAAACCAGGACTTTTGTTTAGTCCAAATATTTCATAAATTGTTGGCTTCCTGAAATCCGTATTTACGATGAGAACTTTCCTTCCCTCTTGAGCAAAAGCTCCAGCTAAATTAACCAGGGTCTGTGTTTTTCCCTCACCTGGAGAGGCGCTCGTAATAACAATAGAATGGCTTTCTCCCTTTAAACCGGAATAATCCAGCTGAGTCCGCATGGATCTGTAGGCCTCGGCCATGACAGATGTTGGACTGAACATTGATATCAGCCTCATTTCCCGTGTGTCTTTGTCCGTAGATTTTTCGCCTTTTTTCTTTCTGATCCGGATCCCTCCTTTTTTCCTTTCAGAAGGGATGTGAGGGATTATCCCTAGGACGGGCAGCTTGATGAGTTCTTCAATGTCATCTATTCGACCGATACTGGTATCCAGGCTTTCCACAATAAAACCTGAGATCATTCCAATCAAAAAACCAAAAAAAACGCCTATAATAATATTAAATTTGAAATTGGGTTTAATGGGCTTAGTAGGTATTGAAGCCGGTTCGACAACGGTCACATCCCTAGCTTTTTCTGCTTCCAGCATTTGAGCTTCTGCTTGTCGTTTTTTAAAATCCATATACATTTCTTCGGCAATAGTTCTGTTTCGATTCAATTGAGCAAGCCGTATCTCTTTAAAAGAGAGATCCTTTTGTTGGATCGACAATTGATTTATTGCTTCGGACAAATCCTTCTTAGCCTTATCTAATCGTCTATCGAGCTCGATAACTTCCGGATGCTTGTCTGTGTATTTGCTCCTTAATTCTCTCAACTTTAACTCGATATCGACGATTTCTTCTCGAATTTTTATGACTCGAGGATCGGATTGGGCACGGGGAATTCCCGTGATCCCTCGATCTGTAGCTAAAGGATTTTCTTGCAGAAACTGTTGAAGTGCATTTTCACTTTCTATTAAATCCTTAAGGTAACCTTCTAACTGATCATCAACAAATTTTTTAACATTGGAGGCTTCTAATTTCTTATTTTCGAAATGGGTTTCTACATAAACTTCAGAGATGGTATTGGCTAAGATTGTCGCTTGCTCGGGATCATTCGAAGAAACAATAATAGAAATCATGTTCGTATCCATCACGATTTCTGTTTCGACTTGTCCCTTGATCCCATTTATTCTCCCCAATCGTTCGGCAGATTCCATATCAGAATGTATTAAGTTTAATTGTTCCGCGACTTTCTCCATAATTGGAAAACTTTTTATTACATTGGCTTGGGACGTCAATGGATCTCCAAGTGACCAGGTGACGAGTTCGGTTAATATCTCGGCAACGGATTTTCTCTGTTCAATTTTTACTTTGCTTGATGTTTGATAAATGGGAATCTGTTTGAGAGTATAGAAAACCGTTGACGCAACAATCAGAATGAAACAAAAAATGATGACATATTTTCTTTTGCGAAGCACTCTTAGATAATCCGAAAGATTCATTTCAATTTGGGGCATTTCATTTCCTCAGATTATTAAGCTATTTTGTGACATATGTTAATGCCCATAGTATGGGATTAAACATAATTCTCATAAATCGTTCTACATTCTCTACAAAACTTTTTGGCACATAGACGATATCTCCGGGTTCCAGCTCAATGTTTTGACTAAAATCTTCTTGTTTTCGAAAACGTTGAAAGTCCACCAGAATTCCTTTTTGGGAACCTACTTCTCCTCGGATGATGATGATACTCTTCTGGACTGCATACACACCAAATCCTCCGGCTTCTGCTATGGCCTCTGCAAGGGATATTTTTCCTTTAAGTTCTATGGATTTCGCATTTTTTACTTCTCCCAGAATAAAGACTTTATCGTGCTTCAGAGGAGGTATATAGATTGTATCCCCTCCTTCCAGAATAACTTGTTGGCTTTCCTGGGGATTAAGAAGGAGTTTTTTCAGATCGTAGACATGGATGGTTCCGCTCTTTTTGATTAATCTTGTTTTGGAGATATCGGCGGTTTCTTTAGGTCCTCCTATTTCGCCGAGAAACTCGAGCAGGTTTGTTCTTCTCTTTAAAGTGTACATACCAGATGTAGTCTCTCCCAGAACTGTTATTCTCTGGCTGTTATATTCTTTTATAGTGACAAAAACGATAGGATCGATTAAGAATTCAGCCAGGGCTTCAGCCAGTTCTTCCTCTAGTTGTGGCGCAGAGAACCCTTGGATTCTTTGTTTTTTAATCGGAGGCAGAGTGATTTCACCTCGATAATTGACAATAACATCTCGCGATATATCAGGATGCCGCCACACTTCGATACTCAAAACTTCTCCAGGCCCGATGAGATATCCTTCTGTCTGTTGCTGGGCAAAACTGTCCGAACCGGCTGAGGGTTTCAGCTCGTCGGCATCATCAAATTGTGTGATTTGAGCGGGCGGGGAGTTTTGGACAGTTATGAACAGAGAACCGTTATTGGGAGAGATTTTGTAAGGCAATTCTTTTGTGAGTTCGATGAGAATGAAATTGAGCAAACGAGAGTCTTTTCCTTTTTCCTTAGAGTAAACGTTCTTTATTTTTTTTATGGGGCCATTGTCAAAAAGGATTTCCTCTTCCTCTTGGCTGTACACATCCTTATCCTGAAAATCTAGGAGAATAAAAGGAGAATTTTCCAGTTTGATCTCCTCGAATTCAACTGGACCGGTCATTGTCAGGATTAATTGAGTCTCAGTAGGGAGCTCTTTAGATGAAAAGTGAATCAGCTGTTTATATTGGGGTGTGAGGCATGAAAAAGAAAACAATAAAATAGACACAAGAAAAAAAAATAAGGATTTTTTCATTTTCACCCTTTCTCTCTCCCTTTCATATTTCTCTGCGTCAGGAGCATCCCATTTTTCAAAATAATATACAAAATATTGTATTTCGTCAATATCTTATGCAAAATATTGTGTTTAGTCAACAGAACGTAGAAAAAAAATAAATCTTTTTTAAGACGTTTGACACCTTACAATCGTTTCCTTATACTGAAAAACATCAAGATATTGAGCCAGTCTGGGACTTTGAAGAGTTTGCACAGAATTTCAGCCGCTTTGTTTGGTGATTGAGGGATGGCAAAATCCGTAAATAATAACCAGGATACCGTTTATAAGATCACAAATGGCAAGGATCTGTGGGCCGAATGGTTGGGTCGTTATACTCGATCATGGCGAATCGTTTTAGGCTTGTGCCTGGTCCTCTTCT
>JAUWVG010000082.1 GCA_030617525.1 Candidatus Aminicenantota bacterium
CCTTTCCCTCTTTAGCCAGGCTTTTGGCCTCCTGATCTGAAAGATTGCGCGCCAGACTCAATTTTCTTGAGATGTCCTGGTATTTTCTAAGATTGGCCATGTTTTCTTCAGAAGAAATTACGGCGTATTTCATGTCTCGTCCCATTGAAGTTGGGCCCATATCAAATAGTTGTATACGATTAGATTCACTTGCGATGAGTTCAAAATAGCCAATCAACTGCTCGTAGGTTGCGAGATGAAAATCTTCACCGGGGCTATAACCCAAATAAGCTTTCGGAGTCGTAATCTGACTAAAACACAGGGGTCCTGACAAAAATAAGACCATAAAACTAAAAATTATTGTTGCAGTTTTGCGAATTTTTTTAGACATGTGAACTCCTCAAGAATTTGTGCATTTTTTATAGCTAGTATCACACTCTAACAAAGATATCAATAAAACAGGCTCATGAGATTGATTATGAGTTTGACTTGAACTGCCATAAATTGTATACAAATAGTCTTGTTAAAGGAGTGATTATGGAGCCGAAAAAAAGATTGGGATTACCTCAGGTTGACCTCGGAATTTTGGGGGGAACAGGTCTTTATGAAATCGATGGGATAAAGATTATCGAGGAAATTTGTCTTGACACTCCTTTTGGCAAGCCTTCAGATGCCTTCTTCATTGGTGATTTGGAGGGAAAAAAAATTGCCTTCCTCAGCCGTCATGGGAGAGGTCACAGAATCCTTCCTTATGAGATTAATTACAGAGCGAACATCTACGGTTTTAAAATGCTTGGTGTTGAACGGATAATCTCTATCAGTGCTGTGGGTTCATTGAAGGAAGAATTAAGGCCGAAAGATATTGTGGTGCCCGATCAATTTTTTGATCGCACACATAGAAAAAATACTTTTTTTGGCGAAGGCATCGCCGTTCATGTCAGTCTCGATTTGCCTGTTTGTCCTGATTTTGCTGGATTTCTGTATAATGTCGGGAAAGAATTGGACCTGCATATCCATCTGGGAGGGACATACATTTGTATAGAAGGGCCTGCTTTTTCAACCAAGGCAGAATCAAAAATCTACCGGCAGTGGGGTTGTGATATCATTGGGATGACAGGTGCGACCGAGGCCAAGCTGTGCCGGGAAGCCGAGATCTGTTATGCCACTTTGAGCTTGGTCACCGACTACGATGTCTGGCACGAAAGTGAAGAACCGGTAACAGCTGAGATTATTTTCGAGAACCTGGGGCAGAACATCAAAAACGTTAAAAACATACTCAAACAGGCTGTCCGGACTCTTCCTGATCATCCGTTCCAAGAATGTGGCTGTTTGCGGTCCCTCGAGAACTGCATTGTAACACGAGCCGATCTTATCCCTGCTGAGATCAAAAACAATCTCAAATATCTTATCGGAAAATATCTCTAAAGGAAGAATAAAATGAGTTTAGTCATCGTTGGATCTTTAGCATTTGATACGATTGAAACACCGGAAACACGAAAAGAAAAAATTATTGGAGGTTCCTGTGCTTACTCGGCTCTTGCAGCCAGTTATTTTACCGATCCGAAAATTGTGGCTGTGGTGGGATCTGATTTTCCCTCTGACGTAATCGATCTCTTTCAGAGCCGGGGTGTCGATACACGGGGTCTAACAATTGAAAAAGGAAAAACATTTCACTGGGAAGGGCGGTATGGTCATGATCCCAATCAGAGAACGACCATTAAGACAGAGTTGAATGTCTTCCAGGATTTCAAACCGGAGCTTCTTCCCGATTACCGAAGAGCAGATATTGTTTTTCTTGGCAACATCGATCCGGATATTCAGGAGGATATTCGCCTTCAGTTGGTTTGCCCCAAATTGGTCGCGATGGATACAATCAATCTCTGGATCAACATCAAACGTGATGCCCTTCTTAAGGTCTTAAAAGATGTGGACATGTTTTTTGCCAACGACGAAGAAGTCAAAATGCTGGCAGGGGAGAACAACCTTATCACGGCGGGGAGGAAGCTGCTGGAATTGGGGCCGTCTCATATGATTATCAAAAAAGGCGAACATGGGGCTCTTCTTCTCCGTGAGGATTTTATTTTTGGAACCCTGGCGTTTCCCTGCGAAAATGTCGTGGATCCCACAGGGGCGGGAGACAGTTTTGGCGGAGGTTTCCTTGGATACCTGGACAAGGTCCAGTCTTTTGAAAAAAAGCACCTGCGGCGAGCTGCCGTTTATGGAAGTGTGATGGCTTCGTTCACTATTGAAAAATTCGGGATCGAGGGTCTCAAAGCTTTAACCCTTGAACAGATAGAACAAAGATATTCGGAATTTAATAAACTCGTATCGTTTTGAGTGTGATACACTCATTTAAGACATTAAAAGGAAATTTAATCTTGAAACCGTTAGTCGTGCTCAGCCTGGAGCAGGCTCTGACTCTAACCTACGCCACGCTTCGCATGGTCCACCTGGGTTGGCGTGTCATCAAAATAGAACCTACTCCGATTCCCGGAAGGAAGTCCAAAGGCGACCCCAACCGATATATCGGGCGTCCGGTGGCCGGAGAAGACCGTCACAGTTATTTTATCTCACCCAACGCCGGCAAAGAAGCCTTGGCCATAGATCTCAAGCACGAGGAAGGGCAGAAGCTTTTGAAGCGCCTCATCCAAAAACTAGGTGTCGATGTCTTCTGCACCAACACCCTGCCTGCTCGTCATGCAAAACTTGGAATTGACTATGAAACTTTAGCATCGGCCAAAAAGGATCTCATCTGGTGCAGCATATCGGCTATGGGTCTGTCCTATCCAGAGGTTCCAGGATATGACCCCGTACTGCAGGCGCTGTGTGGATACATGGATTTGACCGGATACCCCGACGGGCCCCCTCTTCAATGCGGCCCTCCTCTAATCGATCTCAAAGCCGGAGACGAAGCATTCACACAAATTTTGCTGGCACAAATGGAGCGTCAAGAAACCGGAAGGGGAAAACAGATCGATATCTCTATGGCTCAAGCGGCAGTCTCCTGGCTTCACACTTTTCTCCCCATGCTGGACATGGGAAGCCCGCCGTCAGAATTGAAGCGCTCGGGCAATGAACACCGCCAGTTTATTCCGGTCAATGCCTATAAAACCAAAGACGGATTCATCTACATGGCCATCGGCAGCGATGCCCAGTGGTTTCGTTTCATTCAAACTCCGATGTTCTCTGTCCTCAATTTGGAAAACTTTGCCACTAATGAAGGCCGGCGCAAAGAAAAAACCCGACTTCATCAAGCCATAGAGGCTATCACTCAACAAAATCTTTCTGCCGACATCTCCAAGGTTCTGGCCGGAGCAGCCATCCCCCATTCCCCGATCACATCCATAGAGGATGTTCCCGATCTCCCTTTTGTCTCTTCAAAGGCTTTAAAAACAACGATTCCTGACGGAAGGATTGTGCGCCTTCCTCCCCCGGCTGTTGACACCGAATATCTTGAAAAGATCGACAGAGAACTTCCTTTTGCCCCGGCTTTCGGCCAGCACACCGAAAGCATTCTCAAAGAGGCGGGATTGTCCTCCGCCGAGATTGCCTCACTCATAGAAAAAGAGGTGGTCTCGTGAAGCGGTTCGATTATTTTTTGCCTCAATCTCTGGAAGAGGCTCTCGAACTGAAAAAAAAGATACCCAACTCTCGATTCATTGCGGGAGGAACAGACTTGATGGTGCAGATCAGAGGTGGAGAACTTAAGCCGTCGGCTCTGATTTCCCTCAGATCCATCCCGGATCTCTCGTCCATTGAAATTAATGGAAGCATTCGAATCGGGGCAATGACCACTGTCACGGATCTTATCTATAATCCGGATTTAGAGCACCAGGCCAAACTGCTTGTGGATGCTGCTCGAAGAGTGGGAAGTCCACAGATCCGGAATGTGGCCACTGTCGGTGGAAATCTCTGCAACTGTTCACCCTGCGCCGACCTGGCTCTTTCCCTTCTTGTGCTTGAGGCAAAAGCCAGGATACAGAGTCTTTCGGGAACACAAGACGTCCCTCTCCAAAAATTTTTCGAAAGTCCCGGAAAATCCTGTCTTTCTCCCGACCAAATTTTGACCGATATCTTCATAGAACCCGTCTCTAGCAACACTAAATCCGTATTCCTGAAAAAAGGCCGGGTCAAGATGGATCTGGCCGTCGCCAGTGTGGCCCTGCTTTTAGAGATGGAGGGTGAAATATGCCGCAAAGCCCGAGTGGCCGCCGGTTCCGTAGCACCGGTTCCCCTTCGACTTCAAAAAGTGGAGGTTTTGCTGGAAGGGCAAGCGCTTTCGCCGGAACTTGCAGATTTGGCTCAGCGGATGGCCTCAGAAAGTGTAGCCCCCATCTCCGATATCCGTGGTACCGAAGAATACCGGCGCCAGATCGTAGGTGTCTACGTCAAGCGGGGTTTGGCCCAGATACTTGGGTGGGGTTTAGTTTGAAAAAGGAAATCCTTTTTTCACTCAACGGTATTGAAGTCTCCGTCTTTGTGTTAGGGCACGAACGTCTGATCGATGTGCTCCGTAAACACCTTAGTTTGACCGGTACAAAGGAAGGCTGCGGGCAGGGCGAGTGTGGAGCTTGTACGGTTATTGTTGACGGCCGGGCCGTAAATTCCTGCCTCTACCCGGCCCTGGAAATTTCGGGAAAAAGTGTTTTAACCATCGAAGGTCTTCAGGGTCCGGAACACAGGCTCTCCGTGCTCCAACAGGCTTTTGTCGACTGCGGAGCGATCCAATGCGGCTACTGCACACCAGGAATGATCCTTTCGGTCAAGGCTCTTCTCGACTCCAATCCCAAACCCACAGAGGAAGAAATCCGTGAAGCCCTGCAGGGTAACCTCTGCCGGTGC
This sequence comes from Candidatus Aminicenantota bacterium, assembly GCA_030617525.1. Taxonomy (GTDB): domain Bacteria; phylum Acidobacteriota; class Aminicenantia; order Aminicenantales; family Aminicenantaceae; genus JAUWVG01. Next base: position 4,822 of record JAUWVG010000082.1, read on the forward strand.
ACGGGATATGTGCAAATCATCACAGCGGTCAAACAGGCAGCCAGACATTTGTTGGAGTTGTCGTGACAGACTTCCGCTTCATCGGAAAAAGAATTTCCCGCCCGGATGGTCCCGATAAGGCTGCGGGAAAAGCCCATTACATCCACGATCTAAAAAGACCGGGCATGCTGTTTGGGAAAATCAAATTCAGTCAGCATGCTTTTGCCCGAATCAAACATATCGACACCTCAAAAGCCGAAAGGATTCCTGGTGTCAAGGCCGTGATCACAGCCCAAAACACCCCTGAAATACGGATTGGATTCCTCCGGGATAACTTCGCTCTGAAAAAGGAAAAGGTCCGCCAATACAGAGATGAAGTGGCGGCGGTGGCGGCCATCGATCCCGATATCGCCGAGGAGGCTGTTGAGCAAATCAGAGTGGAATATGAAATCCAGCCGGGAATTTTTTCCCCGGATGAGGCTCTGCAAAAAGGAGCGCCTCTCATCCATGAGAACGATTCCAGAGGCCGGGCCAGAACAGATAATATCGTTCCTATAAAGTTCCATCATGAATCCGGCGATCTCGGTGCCGGAAGGCGATCGGCCAAATATATGGTCGAAGGGGAATATTCCACACCTCTTGTCCAGCAGAGTTGTATGGGGACGGCCGGGTGTATCGCCGAGTTCGACATGAACCGCAACCTCACCCTTTGGGCCAAGACTCAGATCCCTTTTCTTGCTCAACGCGATTTCAACCGAGCCCTGTCCGACATGGGCCTGCAGGACAAAAACACCCGGGTCATTGTGCCCACTCTAGGAGGCGCTTTTGGGACAGGCCTCGATACCCACACCTATGAATACATAACAATATTGCTGGCCTTTAGAACAGGACACCCGGTTAAAATTCTTTATTCTCGAGAGGAAGAATTCGCCTACCTCTCCCCGCGCCAGTCCTCACAAATCCGGATCCTTCAAGGTTGCGATTCCAATGGAAAGCTTGTCTTCCGGAAGGTCGAAGTGCTCCAGGACAACGGGGCCTACACATCCTGGGGGGCTACTTATCCTTCGGTCATGATGCTTCCGGCGACCTCTCTTTACCGCGTTCCCAATGTTTTTTTCGACGCCCGCCTGGTCTACACAAACAACACCTATTGCCAGGCCATGCGAGGCTACGGCAATCCCGAGCTCACCTGGGCTCTGGAAAGCAACCTGGACGAACTGGCTGAAGAAGCGGGGATCGATTCCTATGAGCTGCGCAGGTTGAACTGCAATTTACCTGGAGAGACGACTCCCATGGGACTGAAGATCAGCACCTGCGGCCTCAAGGAATCCTTGGAGAGTGTGGTCAAAAAAATCGAGTGGAAGAAAAAACACAAAAAAGGAAAAAACCGCGGAGTCGGTATGGCCTCACTTATTCATGTGGGCGGTGGAGCGCGGATTTATAAATCAGACGCCAGCGGCATCATTCTTAAGCTCGACGATTTTGGCAATGTTTACGTCTACCACGGAGGAGTGGAAATGGGGCAGGGTCTCCATGCCGTTCTGACAACAGCCGTGGCCGAAGCACTGGGTGTACGTCCGGAGAAGGTGTTTATCAATCCCACAGATACTGGCACCTGCCCATGGGATGTGGGTACTCATGCCAGCCGGGGTACGTTTATGGCCGGCAATGCCACCCTCCTCGCCGCAGACAAACTCCGCACCAAGATATTCGAGCTGGCCACAGATGTCTATCCAAGAGAGGTCAAAAAAAGCCTCGAGAAATACAGAAAGAAAAATCCGGGTTACCAGCCGCCGGAGATCGACTTCAAAAAGGCCGCTCGATTGGAGAATTTCGACATTAAAGACGGCTATTTGTCTATCAAAGACGGTCCAGCAGAGCCCTGGTTGAATTTGGAACTTGGCCGATTTCTGAGGGCTGTTCATTTCCGCAGCCAGGGACAAATGCTGACAGCCGAAGCCTTTTATGACCCTCCTAACGAACTCCCTGATTTTGAAAAAGGCTACGGCAACATTTCTGCAACCTATGTCTACGGAACCCAGGGCGTTGAGGTGGAAGTGGATACGGAGACGGGTGAAGTCAAGATCCTCCGCCTGACCGCTGCCCATGAAGTGGGAAAGGTTTTGAATCCTGAGGGACTCAAAGGGCAGATTTACGGGGCTCTGGCTCAAGGTATCGGCTACGCGCTATATGAAGAACTCAAAACCGAAAAAGGCCGGATTCTCAATCCGAATTTTAAAGACTACAAGATTCCTACCATCCAAGAAATGGATTTTCCCATTGACTTGGATTTTATCGAAATTGCGGATGAGTTCGGGCCCTTTGGAGCCAAAGGAATTGCCGAGCCGGGATTGGTTCCCACGGCTCCGGCCATCGCCAATGCCATCTATGATGCTGTTGGTGTCCGAATCCGTGACCTTCCTATCACTCCGGAAAAAGTACTGGCCGAATTGAAAAAACTCGAAAGAAGATAGTCATGATCAGAATATCGAAGTTACTATTTATGGATCATCTCTAAAAGAGTTTGTAGAATCCTTTGCGTCTTAAATCGTTAGATAAAAAACACTCGAACCCTTGAATTCTTGAATCCTTTAATCCTTTGCATCAACTTTGACCACAACGGCGGCCGCCGTGTCTCCGGCGGCACAGCCATCGAAGAGACCGTAACCCCCTCCTTTGAGCACAAGTTCTTCGATCAATTCGATAATCAGCCGGGCGCCCGTTGGTCCCTGGGGGTGACCCCAAACTAAAGAGCAGCCGTAATTATTCATATCTTCCAGCTTGACGCCCATCTCGCGGGAAAAGTAGACATCGTTGACAGCAAAAGGATTGTGTGTCTTAATCGCGTCGATATCTTTGATTTCTATATCGGCTGCAGACAGGGCTTGTTGGGCGGCAGGGACGACAGCCTTGGCCATGAAACCTCTTTTCGCCCTGGCCTCGGCGTAGGAGATAATCCGGATTTCGACATTGGGATCGCGGCTGAGTTCTCGGGCCTTATCTTTGGTGGTGATGACGATACTGGCATTGCCGTCGGCGGGGTAAGTCTGAGTGCCGAAGGTCACCGTTCCCCCCGCTTGGGCGGGTTTTAGTCTGGCCAGCGCATCGGCGGTTGTTGGAAAAACACCCTCATCTCCGCTGACTGTAGCCATAACTTTCCGGTTGGAAGCGTCCTTGACATCCAGGGGAACGACTAGAAACCGGTGAAGGAAGGCCGCGTTATCCTTGAGAGCATCCTGGTACTGGTTGTACCTCAACAGGGTTACCTCATCCTGCTCTTCT
>JAUWVG010000318.1 GCA_030617525.1 Candidatus Aminicenantota bacterium
AGGGACTCAATATCCTGGCTGTTAAGTTCGATATTCTTTTTCAGCTGATTAATGATTGAGAAGCTTGTAGGAAAGACTTGCATAAGGGGGAACAGTTCTTTTTCAGAAATAAATCCTGTGCGCCGGAATATTTCGTTTCCACTGGGATCTGCAAAGATCACCGTGGGATAGGTTTTGACACCAAAATTAGTATCATAATGATAAGTATCGACATTGATAGAGACGCAGACAAACTTGCTGGAAGAAGCAACGATGTTGGGGAGTTCCCAAACGTCGCTTATCATCAAAGACGAGGGCTGGCTCCAGGGCGCGTGAAAAAAGATCAAAACTGGCTTTTCCTGTTCTTCGGCAAGTTTCATCGCATCGGGGTATTCTATAATCCAGTTGATTTTCTTCTCCTGAGCCTCCTGTGCCCCTATAAAACCCATAAAAAAAAGTATCAGCAGTCCCCATCCCACTGTTTTTTTCATCATAGTTTTCACTTTTCTTTTAAAATTCATCTATTTCTTTTGAGGGGCTACATTCAACTCAAGCCCCTCTATCGCTTCGTCTACGGCCCACTGTTGAGGAGGAACATCGATCTTTGCCTTGATTTCCTTTGCCAGATCATCCAGCCTTAACGAAAGATCCTGCGGTCCATCGGCTTGAGCGGATATTGAAAGGATGGTCTCCCCAGTTTCTGCATCAATCAATGTAGTCGTGATTCTGAAAATTTCTCCGAGTTTAGTATAACTCCCCTGTATGACATGATTAATTCCTCCTCTTCTTGCCAGTTCCTGAATGTCCTCGATAGAATAGGCCTGTGCATCCTCCATATTGAGAGATTGAAGATGACTTGTGATCTCATCCATTCTGAGCACCCTCACGTACTCCGACTCCGCAAGATCTGTAATCATTAACTCAGGGATGGCGGCACGGAGATAATCTAGACTCGGATCTCCTGAATTGTTTTGAAAATACAGGACACAAAGGGATGGCGTGTCCGACAGCGCCGGCACAGCATTTCCCTTCGGAAGCAGCTTCCAGATAAGAAGGCCTGCCGCCACAACAGCGGCAAATATAAGAGCCGGGACCAGAATCTTTTTCAGGGAAAAAGAGACTGTGATTTCTTTTGAGGTCGTGGGTTTTCGTCTAGGGATTACATGCTCCGTGCTGGGAATATTGACATCAATATTCTCTAAATCCACCAACAGTTTCTCAGCAGTCGGGTATCTGTCTTCCCTGTTTTTTTCCAAGCACTTTAGAATAATCTGACTTAAGCTCTCAGGAATCTGTGGATTTATCGTACGTGGATTTTTTGGTTTTTCTATGCGGTGTTTAACGGCCAAACTGAGCGGAGTGTCCCCCTGAAACGGCAGCTGGCCGGAAACAATTTCATAAAGAATTACACCCAAGGAATAGATGTCCGATCGACCATCGGCGTCCTCGCCATCCGCCTGCTCAGGTGATAGGTACTCAGGAGTTCCGATCATAATGCCTGCACCCGTGATCCCTTTGGACTTCAACGAACGGGCAATACCAAAATCCATGATGCGCACATTCCCATCTCTGTCGATCATGATGTTGCTCGGTTTTAAATCGCGATGAACAACACCATGTATATGCGCTTCTATAAGTCCCTCACAGACCTGGCGGGCAATGGATATGGCTCCATTTATGGACAGCTGCCGCGATCTTCTGATGAAACTTTTTAAATCTTCGCCTGGCACATACTCCATTGTGATGTAGTATTTCTCATTTTCTTTGTTGAGATCATACATCTGACAGACATTCTTATGCCGTATCTTCCTCGCTAATTTCAGTTCATTTCGAAACCGTTCAATCGTTTTTTTATCGGCGGAAATTTTGGGATTGATAAGCTTGAGAGCGACTTTTTCCGATAATTCTGTGTCGCTGGCTTTGTAAACATGCCCCATCCCCCCCCTCCCAAGTTCTTCTATAATCGTGTACCTCTTGGCAAAGGTGGATCCAGTGGTCAACTCTTCTCTGGGCGTTTCTATTGTCTGAGTCTGGCGGTTAAAAACATCATCCAGATTTGGAAGAGGGGTTGCACATTTCCCGCAGAAATTCGATTTTTCCGGGTTCTCGTGATGACAATTCGGACATTCTAGATACATGTCTTTGAGGCCTCAATTCTGTGTTATAGAATAGTTCTTCTCATATAAGCTGTCAAATTCAATAAATCGGGACATAAACAATGCCCTCTATTATAGTAACGTAAAAATGAGCATTTGGTTTCCTTTTTATTACTATCCCCCAAGAGTAAAAAACACAAAGATCATTAAATCCCAGAGTGTGTGGCTGACACATATCATCAGGACGGACCTGTAACGAAGATACAAAAAACCCCAGAATAATCCACACACTCCCGCCGAGAGAACAAGCATAATATTTCCACTCGCCGCATGAACGAGAGCATACAGGAGAGAGGCAAAGACAAAACCCTGAATTTTCCCATATCGTTTCTGCCAGTGGCGCTGCAGATATCCTCTCCAAAACAATTCCTCTCCAGGCCCGATAAGAACGATCATCAACAATATGATTCTCAGTTCAGAAGCATTTTGTTTAAAACTGTAAACCTGGCTAATCTCAGCTCCGGCAAAGGGAAAGATCATTCTTGAGACTTCGTTTCCAACAAAAAACACAGCATAAAGAAGACCGGCGGATATTATGCCGAGACCGATTTTTTTAAGCAGCCCTTCATGGAGGTCTTTGAGAATTAAGTTTAAATAGGATTTATCCGAAAAAAGTCCAAAAGAGACAAGCAAAGCCACATTCAGGCTCATCCACCACCAGAAATCAAATCCACCAATCCGGCGCAGTGCAAAAAGAGGAACAAGGAGAAGAACAGCTAGAATTGCGGCAAAAAAAGATAAAGACCTGAAAGAAAGATTCGAATCGTGGGTCATTTAAGCTTCAGAATAAATTGAAGCCATACCGCTGCTGTACAGAGCAGTCCAAAAACAAGGTTGTGTTGAGCTGTTGCGCCATCCAGGATGATAAAATCCATGGGTTTACGGGGAGTGTGTCTGCGAAGGGCCCGCCCCCACAGCTTTAAGGCGTTGGGCAGGCCAAGGAGAACGATAAAGAAGGTCCAAGGCATTGCCACAAACTGACCGGACATCAACCTGGGAACAAGAATCAAACCAACAACAATCAAAAAGGGGCCGAATATCAGGAATGCATAATAGGTCAAAGATCCTTTGTCTCCAAAAAGAGAAGCCACTGTTGTGACTTTTCTCTCTGTGTCTGAAGAGACATCCCTCCAATTATTGGCATGGAGGATTGCGCTGACCAGCATCGCCATGGACACCGTCCAGATAACAGGAATCCAGGAAAAGCTGTTTGTCTGAACGACCCAGGCTCCCAGGGATCCGAGAATACCAAAATTGAGAAAAACAGCCAGGTCTCCCAGTGCATGGTACTTCAATCCGGCATAAAAAACGCCTATAAAAACCCCAATGATTCCAATGATCAGCAGGACAGTCCCTGTCATCAAGACAAGCGTCAAGCCCAACGCCGCACCGAAAACAAAGAGCATCACAGAGAATACAATAGCCTGTTTGGTTGTGATCCATCCGCGAACAATGGCACCGCTGACAGGAGTGACCATCTTGTCCAAGCCTCGATTAAAATCAAAAACATCACTCAGAAGATTGGCAGCCGAATGGAGTATCATCATGGCCAATAAAGCCAGTACGAATCTCAGAATATCCAGAGAAACCTGTCCCACAACCACAGCTAGAGACGTGCCAAAAATAACAGGCATCGTTGATGCAGGCAGGGCCCAGGGCCGCATAGCGGTAAGCCATTTTTTTAAAAAGGTTACGTTTTCGTTTTGGGTGTCTTCCATAACGGGCGGTTTATAGCATTTTCAATAAAAAAAAGCAATCGAAGTAAGGAGGATTATAAGCTAGAGAACGATGATTTCAAATCCATTCTTTTGTTTCAGATCCATTAAATGTTTTTCGAATGTCCCTGATTTCCTGTCCTGTTTAATCTTCTCCTCAATCTCCAGCCGGACTTCATCAAGAGGTCGCGATTCCTTCTCGCGGCTCAACACTTTTATTATATGGTAGCCATACTCGGTTTCG
>JAUWVG010000313.1 GCA_030617525.1 Candidatus Aminicenantota bacterium
TCCATTGAAGGAGACACGGATGACGGGAGAATTATCCTTGAAGACTTCTCAGGAAAAGTCTATCTCGACTCGGATGACGGGGACATCCTTCTTTCCGGAAATTTTTCCACACTCGATCTGGAGTCAGATGACGGGGATATCAGGGTGAAAAACCTGGCAGCTTCATCGATGGACAAAAACTGGCAGATAAAAACTGACGATGGAGATGTCGACATCTATTTCACAAAAGATTTCTCAGCCGACTTTCACATCCATACAGATGACGGACGCATCGACAGCCAGCTGCCCATCGTCTTTAAAAAAATAACATCCAAAAACGACCTCTCAGGGAAGATCAACGATGGGGGATACCTCATTTCCATCAAAACCGATGATGGAGACATTACCCTCAAAGAAATTAAATAAGGATTCAAGGGTTCAAGGATTCAAGTGTTTTTTAAGAGATAATCAAATTTTGACAATTCAGAAAAACTTCTATGATGATGCTTGTCATTGCGAGAAATGTAATGACGAAGCAATCTCGTTTGTAGAGATTACCACGCCTGTTCCGAGCAAAGCGAAGGAATCTCCAAGGCTCCTCGTAATGACAGAGAGGGATCGCCACGTTTCACTCGCGATGACAAGTGGCGGCAGTTTTATGAATAATTCAGGTAGCCTGGATAATTCACACAAAGTGTTTCAACAATTCTCTTCCAAACTTTCAATTCTTAATAATTATTAAGTAAGTCACTCGAGCCCCTGAATCCTTGACCCCTTGAATCCTTAAAATTCTATCACCTTTTTAGAGGTGAAAGAATTTTGATTATTCGCCTAGATTATTTACGGGCCGAGTTTGCCTTAGATGGTAGGCGCAGCGGGTGATGCCGTGGTATTTCACTGCGAACCCGCTGGAACAACCCAGATGAGGTGAAATCGGTTCGCCCCCCTGGGGGAAAAATGCCGACATTTCTTATGATTGATCAACAAATATAGTAATATTCAGAAATTTTGCTAAAATCAAACAATTAAGTCGATATCACTGAAAAGAAATGAAGTTGGAGGCAGTTTTATGAATATCAGTTGCGGCGGAAGGACAGCCAGATCGGAGTGCCATACAATTCAAATCTGTCCCGCAGAAGATTGATGAAGTGTTTCTCATAAGAGGGTGAAAAAGACGATTTTGAATGTGTAAAAAGGAGAAAGCCCGGAGGAAACACTTTTTTCTGCGTCATGTATTTGATCTTGAATTTTCCTCCTTTTTTCGAAACCGGCGGGGAATGAATATGAATCCACCTCAAAAAATTATTCAATTTTGATGTAGAGATCTTCTTGGATGCATTGGCATAGACCTGCTCTGCCAGATCGAGGATTTTGACCGTTCTCTGTCCTGAAAGAGCAGAAATAAATATCACGGGCGCATAGGACACAAACTCCAGCTTCCTGAACAATATCTCTTTGCACACTTTAGTAGAATTGGAATCTTTGGGGAAAAGATCCCATTTATTCAGTGCAATGATTAACGGTTTGCCTGAATCACGCGCCAGATGGGCAATGGCCGTGTCCTGCCTTGTCGGGAATTCCTGGGCATCCAGAACCAGACAAATGACATCCGCGCGAGTGATATCCTTTTTGGCCTTAATCACGCTCGCCTTTTCACGTTTGTCCTGCGTCCTGCTCAGCTTGCGGATTCCCGCCGTATCGACAAGGGTAAACGTCTTTTTGTTCCTCTGGATGAGAGAGTCAATGCTGTCCCGGGTGGTGCCGGGAATCTCACTGACAATCAGTTTGTCCAAACCGCTCAGTCTGTTGACAAGTGATGATTTTCCGACGTTGATCCGTCCGACAATCGCTATCTTCAACAGCGAAGCGTCCATTTCGACGCCCTCTTCACCCACAGACGGCAGAATCTCCTCAATGCCCGATTCCAATAATTCAATGTTTCTCTTGTGTTCGGCCGACACACAGAACAATCTGTCCTGCCCCAATTTAGTATACTCTCCAATTTTTTCTTCCTCGGCCGGTGTATCGATCTTATTCACAACCACAATAATGGGTTTATTCAATTTGTTGATAGATAAATACAGTTCCTCTTCGGCGGGAAGCAGCTCCCTTTTTCCATCCAGGACAAAGAGCACGGCATCCGCTTCCAGAGCCGCCTCCCAGGCTTTCTCCCTTACTTTGGACGAGAAAACATCTTCCAAAGAATCGAAAAAACCTCCAGTATCAATCAGCGTGAAAGACCTCCCTCCGATTTGACAGACATCGGAAACCATATCACGCGTCATCCCGGGCAGCGAATGGACCAGAGATTTCTTCTTATTTAAAAGGCGGTTGAATAGTGTCGACTTTCCCACATTGGGGAAACCCACGATGGCGATCTTTGTTTGTTTTTTCAAGTGATTCTAGTTGGAAATTAAATTGTACATCGGAACAAGAGGCCGGCTGATATCGACATGTCCTTTAAGCGTTTCCTTCTCATTCCCGTCCACAAGGATAAAAACTTTTTTTATCGATTCAAAATTAAACGCCAGTGAATTGACAACAGAATAGACGGTCGAAATCTCAGCCGTAGCTCCCGACAGATGCTCATCCTGGATTTCTTTGGAAAAATCGACGTAGACGATTCCCTCCTCTGTCATAAAGACTTCCCTCAATCTTGATTCGGGGGGAAAAGGAGAAAGGTGCCCGTTATCAGACCCAACCAACAGCTCTTCGATCGTCTGCTTGATCTCGAAGATTAGAGAAGAATTAGAGAGAATCTCCCGCTCCTCACCGTGAAGAAGGCCGTCGATTTCAGACAGGAAAAAAAGAGTGATTATCTTAGGCTCCGGAGTCACCTCCGATGATATCTCCGTATCGGGGATAGAAGGCAGAGGCAGTTTTTTTTTCTTCTCAATCCCTCCTGTAAACAACAGCACGATCAGAAAAACAAAGGCCGCAAAAAAAGCTCCAAGAGTGACATACTTTTTTGTGTCCATGGTTACTTTTTGATGTCCGGATACTGTTTGACAAAGTTGATTAAACCGTTGTAGATGGCGAGGGCAACATTGTTTTGAAATTCTTCGGTCCCCAATTGTTCTTCTTCTACAGGATTGGAAATAAAGGCCACTTCCACCAAAACGGCCGGACAGGCCACTCCCGTCAAGACTTTGAAGGGCGCCTGCTTGATGCCTCGATTTCTCGTTTTGAGCAGAGCATTGAGCTGAATCTGTATGGATTCGGCCAGCTGGCTGCTCTGTTTGAGATAAGCCGTTTGGGCCATGTTCCAGAGGATCATCTTGATGTCATCTTGATCTTCACTTGCAATTTGGTCTTCCAAATCGGGCTCATTGTTTTCCAGGTAAGCCAGGCGGCGGGCTTCCTCATCGGTAGCGTTGAGGCTTAAAAAATAGGTTTCTGAACCGCGTGCGTTCTTCCGGTAAGAACTGTTGGCGTGGATAGAAATGAACAGAAAGGCTTTATTATTGTTGGCGATAGCGGCTCTATCCTCAAGAGATCTGTCGATATCTTTATCTCTGGTTAGGACCACACGGAAGGCAAAGTTCCGCTCAATGATGGTCTTTAGTTTGAGGCTGATGGCCAGCGTGATATCCTTTTCCGCGGCTCCAAACTTGCCTTTGGCCCCATTTTCTATGCCCCCATGCCCCGGATCGATCACAATCGTAGTGATTCCCTGGTGGGCTGCAAAAAGTGTGCCCGCAAGGCCTAGAGAAAGGACACAGAACAAAAGGACATAAAGAACAAAAAGAATTGTTTTTTTCTTGTATGTCACGTTCATCTCTTCATTATCAAAATTTGGAGGCGGCGGGAGTCGAACCCGCGTCCGAAGATATTCAACGAGAGGTCTCTACATGCTTATCTTCCTCATTGTTCTCGTCTCACAGCTACTGAAGAAGAAAGATGCCGCGAAACCAGCCCCGATATTATTTCGCTCCCCGGGCTCAGGACAAACCCGGTTCACTATCCTGCTAATCGTCGCCTCTCAAGCACCGCAGGAGAGCACAAGAGAAACGGCATGCCTAAATTTTAGGCAGCAATTGGCAGTTGTTCTGCAATTACTTTGGTCCACCTTTTTAACGAGGTGGGTGGGACCTCGACATGCAACCTCTGAATCATTACCTCCGTCGAAACCATTTCGCCCCCATCC
>JAUWVG010000204.1 GCA_030617525.1 Candidatus Aminicenantota bacterium
ATACGCCGTTGTCAGTGTAAGGCCGATGAGGAGAGTGTTCAATATCCCTGATACTGAAATGGCCAGGATATATGTGAATATACTCAAGACCAGAACGGTTCCACGTGAGATAACCTTTTCTTTTTTTTCACTCAAATCAGGGGCAATAAATCTTTTTATGATGTCACTGACGACCAATGTTGCGCTGCCTACAAGAAGGGCAGAGGCCGTAGAGACATCGGCGGCCCAAAGTCCTGCAAGAACCAGGCCGGCGATAACAGGACTCAGACTGAGGACTGTCCTCGGCAGGGCTTCGGTTGGAATGATTCCCGGGTGAAGCACCGTGGCTGAAATCCCTATGACAGCACTGATAAATCCTACAGGAAGAATGATCAAACCTCCCAGAATAAATCCTCTCCGGGCGGACGAAGAATCTTTTGCGGCAAAGCTGATCTGAGCGATGGATTGGACAGAAAACGTCATGGTGCACAGGACCAAAAACCAGGCAATGATCAGCGGCCAACCGATTCCCCCCAAATTAAAAGCGGGAAAATCGTGTGGAAGTTTGCCGACAAGCTCCTTAAAACCGCCCACTTTTCCCACAGCCAGAAGCGCACCAAAAAAAACACCGGCATAGATGAGAACAACATTGATGATATTCGTCAATCCAGCCGCCCAGAAACCGCCGATAAGAGTGATCCCCACAAAGACAACGGCTGTAACGAGCATTCCGGTTTGGAATGAAAAGATATCCGGAAGTAGTGATGAGAGGATAGCTCCTCCGGCAATATACTGAAGTGACGTGATGACAATCTGCAGGACAAGCTGGCCGACCACTCCGACAACGCGTCCGGACACATTGTAATGCCGCTCGAAAAACTCGGGAAGAGTCGAAACCTCCATTTTCCGGTAGCGGCGAGCGGCAAACAGGCCGACAAGAATGGCACCAACAGCAAATGCGGCATTGTACCAACCTGCAGACAGTCCGTTTTTATAGGCGCTTTCAGCAATCCCTATGGTCGAGGCTCCTCCGATGGCCAATCCTGTTAGAAGCGGAGCCACCACCCAATATGGAAGGCTTCGACCGGCCAGGAGGTAGGCAATCATGCCTCCTCGGCTGAGACGGCGGGAAAACCAGGTGATCAGATAGAGAAGAACAATATAGGCACAAACAATTGTCAGCGGAACCCAGTTCATCCCTTTATTTTGATCCGTGCATCGACAACAACAGCTCTATTCTCGAAGGCCAACACCGGATTGAGGTCAAATTCATCAATCTCCGGGAAATCCAGAACCAGTTGGGAGAAGCGAATCAGAATGTCCACAAGAGCATTAAAATCCACCCCTTTTTCTCCTCGTGTTCCCTCCAATATGGGATAACCTTTGATCGAATGCATCATTTCGACGGCTTGATCTTCTGTGAGAGGAGCCAGTCTGAACTGCACATCTTTTAATGTTTCGACAAATACACCCCCTAAACCAAACATGATCATCGGCTCGATTCCTGATTGTTTCTTTGCCCCGATGATTACCTCTTTCCCGTCTTTCTCGTATTTTTGAAGAATAAAATTTGGTTTGTGAACTCTGAATTTCTCAACCATTTTCTCAAACTCACTCAACAGGGCCGTGATATCTTTGATGTTGAGTTTGACACCTCCGCTATCTGTCTTGTGAACGATCTCTTTGGCATCGACTTTAAGCACCACTGGGAATCCGATTTTTTCGGCGGCAGGTTCAAGCTCGGATTTCTCCTTTATTTTGACAGTCTTCACGAAGGGAATCCCGTAGCTGTCCAGAATATCGAAGACATCGGGCTGGGGAAGAAACATGTCCTTTCCGCTAAAATTGCCCAGAATGCGGCCTGCTTTATCCTTGTCGCATTCGCCCTTTTTTTCTACGTAAATCGGAGTGCCTTTCCTGAGGATGGCCCCATATCTGGTCATGGCCGAGAGCGATTTGGCCGCCGCTTCGGCAAAATCATAGACGGGAATACCGCTCTCTCTAATGAGCCGGATGACTTCCTGCCATTTTTCGATGGTGATCACCTGACAGACAATCGGTTTGGGGGACGTTTTTCCCAGTTCTCCCAACTTTCGAGCAATTCCTTCACAATCAACAAAGGGAGCTGTGACAAACACCAGCAGAAGGGAATCGATGTTGGGATCATCAAAGAGCGCCTCCACCGTACCGCCATACTGCTCGGGACCGGCCGTGGCCACGACATCAACAGGATTGGATACAATGGCCTCCTGGAAAACAAGCTGCTTGAGAGTGTCTTTTGTCTGAGGGCTGAGTTCGGCCAGATTTAATCCTGCCGCAATACATTCGTCAACAGCGATGATCGCCGGACCTCCCGTGTTGGTGACAATGCACACACGGTCACCTGGAGGGACAGGCTGGTTTGTAAAGGCCGCGGCCGCCTCGATCATCTCTTCCTGCGTGTGAAAACGGAGGACGCCAGCCTTTTCGAAAATAGCATCGGCCAGAGTATCCTGTTCGATCATCGATCCTGTATGAGAAGCAACGGCTTTGACTCCTTCCGATGTTTTTCCGGATTTCAGAGCCAGAATAGGTTTCTTCTGTGTGACCCGGCTGGCCACTTCCAGAAAACCGGCCGGATCCTTGAGAGTTTCGATGTGGGCCATGATGGCTTTGGTTTCCTCATCTTGTCCATAATAATCTATGATTTCGTTCATGCTCACATCGGCCTCATTGCCAAAGCTGGAATACATCCGAATGCCCAACCCGATCCTGTAAAGATGAAGCTTGAGTGTTTCCCCTACACCACCGCTCTGGGCCACGATAGAAATGTTGCCCGGTGACATGGGAACAAACGTGAAGTTGGCATAGACCGACACTTCAGGATCCGAATTTTGGATGCCCTGAGAGTTGGGCCCGTAGATGCGCATCCCATATTTATGGGCAATCTCTACGATCTGTTTTTCAAGGACCAGTCCTTCCTCTCCCACTTCCTTGAATCCGGCAGTATGGACAATGGCGAATTTTACACCTTTTTGACCGCAGTCCTCGAGAACAGCCGGAACGATCGTATTTTTGATCGAGATATTAACAAGATCAACCTCGTCAGGAATGGCTGAAACGGAGGGATAGGCTTTGAAGCTTTTGATGTACTTCGATTTTGGATTAACTGGAAAAATGGGCCCCTTAAAATCATGGTCGATAAGATTTTGCATAACGATATGGCCGATGCTGAAGGGGTTGTTAGACGCCCCGACAATCGCCACAGATTTGGGTTTGAATAAGGCATCAAGCATTTCTTACTCCTTTTTTTCTAAGGCATACAAGGCGGCTCCAAAAGCACCTGTCAGTTGAGGAAGAGGGGGGACAAAGATTGTTTTTTCGATTTTCTTCTCAAACATCTTCACCAAATAGGGATTGTGAGCCACCACTCCCCCACTCATAACAATATGTCCATCCAGGACATCCATTTCCGCGGCCCTTTTGATGATGGAGTCAAAAACTCCCTTGACTAGGTCCTCGATTTCGACACCCTCGCGGATTTTAGTCAGGATCTCTGTGGCCGAAAAGACGGTGCAGTAGCTTCCGATCTGGACTTCTGTCCTGGACTTCTTTGCCAAAGAATTAAACCGTTTGATATCGACTTTCAGGCGGTTGGCCATTTCTTCAAGAAAAGCGCCCGTTCCGGCGGCACACTTTCTGTTCATTTTAAAACCCGTCCGCCGTCCTTCGCTGTCTAGTTTGATGATCTTGCTGTCCTGTCCTCCGATATCAATCAAGGTGTGCGCATGAGGATAATGAAAAAAACTTCCCTTTGCGTGACAGCTGATTTCTGTTTTTGTGTCCTGGGAGAAATCGACATTTCTCCTCCCATATCCCGTAGAGACGATAAAATTGTCCGGGATGGAAATCCCCCCCGCCTGGGTTCGGGCATCATCAAAAACCTTTTTGGAGGCTGTCTTAAAATTTGCGCCGGAGTGGATCACGGAAGAGCCGAGAACATGACCCCTTGAATCGATGATGACAGCTTTGGTTGTGGACGCTCCGACATCTATTCCTGCAACCAATTTTCCGCTTTTCAATATTATTCTCTCTTTACCTGCAAATCATCCCCTCTATCTCCAGCAATACCGGCACGACCAGCCGGATAAGCCCTATTTTGATTCGAGCTGCTCTATAAATGCTTCGATGTTGGTTTTGGACTGCTCTTCCGAATAGCAGCGTAGGTCATTGAGGTCTCCATTAATAGTCAGAGTTGGAATCCCCAGTGTCTTTTCCAGCCTCTCCGGCATCCCATAACGGTTGTTGGAATTATTGGGACAGGTTTTGGCATCATGGAAAAGAATGCCGTCGATTTTGTAGAGATCGGCCATATCTTTTATATAGTGTTCTTTGTAATTTTCGTCCCGCACGATAAAGATCTGTGTATACGCTCGGGCCATACTCAAAAATGGATCGCTGGGATCAAAATCGTCGAAGATCCAGCTGTTGCAGTATGTCGACGCAATGACAGCCGCCTTGAGTTCGATAAAGAATTCCGCCATCGATCTTAATTTTCCCCAAATGGGCATGCCTTCCCAGTAGATACGGTACTTCTCTCCCTCTACCGCGCCATCTTTGTTGGCCGCCCTTTCTTCAAGTTCTTTGAGGAGGACCTTGTAGTAGTCGATCGCCACCTCCGAGCCGCGCAGCACAACGGCAGGCCCCATATGAATCGTGGCATCAAAGAAGCTTAATGGGGCGGGAACCGCCTCATTGGTCTTTAAAACTTTTTTCCAGAGTACCGTGCACTGCTTGGATAGATCCATGATGTGGCTGAACTTATCGATATCAAATTTTTTCCCGGAGATTTCTTCTAACCGCGGGATCAGATCTTTGATCTGATAGACAATGCCGTCAAGATGTTCTTTTTTAATTTCACCAAGGTCGCGGTAGGACGTAATGCCAATAGCCGGCACATTTAACTCTCTGGAATACCACATGAACCAATCCTGGACATCGCGGCACTGGTTTGTGTTGTAAACGAGAACATCAGGTTTGGGGAGTCCCGTGATCCCCTCATACGCCCTTGCAAGCGGTGTTTCTTTTCTGATATAAGCTCCGACATCGCTGGTCAGGTAAGAGCAGATATCGGGAGAATAACCGATAGCATTGGCCACCGGGATATAATCGTTAGCCTTCCGCGTCGAACCGAGGACAGCACCATGATTTTCGGGGTAATGAACGGCAAAATCAAAGCTGAGAAGGAGTTCGGCAGGACCGACGCTGGTGCACCAAGCAACTTTGGAATTTTCATCTTTGGACGCTCTATCCAAGAAATAGAAGTAGTCGGCCATAATTTTTCTCATTAAACCGGTGGATTGGATTTTTTTGATCAAAGATTTTTTTTCTTCTCCCATGGTCTCTCCTCATAAGGGAAG
>JAUWVG010000263.1 GCA_030617525.1 Candidatus Aminicenantota bacterium
CAGTACCATAATCATACTCTCCATTTTCACATATTCCATTATTGTCACAGTTTATTTTCGGCGGTTTTCCTTTTCCTGGTGGTGGTCCCTGTGTCTTAACCTGCGCTTCAATTATGCTCATTCCCATAAAAACCAAAGCAACCATAATGAAAGCAAAACCGAACATTTTAACAGTGGTGTACCTTTTCATATCAACCTCCTTTATATCGAATCTAATATTCGTGTGAGAACTCTGTCAATAGAAATCACCTAAATGTCACTTAATGTCATCAGATGCCACATTATTCTGTATAAAATTATGATGTCAGAAGAAATCTTGACTTGAAAATCTTATTCTGATTAGATGATTACGGCAGCTTAAATGGGGAACACAAAAAGAGACAATCTGCTATCGTCGTGGAAAGAAATTGCAACTTATCTGGACTGCGACATTCGGACCTGTCAAAGATGGGAGAAGAAATTTGGATTGCCTGTTTGCAGAGTTGACGAAGAATCCAAGTCCAGGGTTTATGCTTATAAGGATGAGCTAGATGAATGGCTAAAAAGCGGTAATAATAAGAATTCTTCTCCATCCAAAGCAAAATCCCAAAAGCTAACACAACAAATACGTCTATTCGTTCTATTACCTCTAATTATTGTAGGTGGATTCATCATTTACTTTCTATTTCTGAAAACTTCAATATCTCCTGTCCCCTCAGATTTCAGGATCGAAAATTCTAACCTTATCATTTTGAACGAAGATGGCAAAGAATTGTGGCGGTATGACACAGGGCTTGAAAATCTTGTGAGTGAAGAAGAATACAGACAACATTTCCAATTCAAGAAAACCAGAGAAGACGGGATGGGAAGAAGCTTGCCTCATTTGATTATTAAAGATATCAATAACGACAATCTCGCAGAGGTATTATTTAGCACACAAACCCAAAACGAATTTGGCGAAGGGAAACTCATTTGTTTCAATCATAAAGGAGATTTACTCTGGGATTTTGAAACAGGACGGGAACTAAAATTCGGACAAAAAGTATATTCAGGAGATTACAGGATATTTGGATTTGATGTGTGTGATCTAGATCATGATGAGAGACTTGAGACAGTACTCATTTCCGAACAATTCCCTGATTTCCCAACACAGCTTGTAGTGCTCACTTCCAATGGAGAAAAAATCGGTGAATACTGGAACTCCGGACGTCTCATGGATTTAGCTTTTGTTGATCTGGATGAGGATGGAAGAAAAGAGATTCTTGTCGGGGCAATGAACAATGAATATGCCAGACCCAGTCTCATCATTTTTGATGTTTTATCGATTAGAGGAAGTTCTCCTCAGAAGAAAAACTTCTACAAATGCATAGACCTTGAAGCCGGCACAGAAAAATATTATATCCTCTTCCCTCAAGTAGATATTGCGTTGCTTGACGCTTTGATGGAATCTCTCTCACGGATTGATGTGTTAAAAAACAAAAGATTAGCAGCAACGGCTAGCCTTTGCAGAATAATCTATGAGTTTGATTTCAATTTGAGGCTCCAGAATATAAGGCTCACCCATGGAACCCAGATCCTGCACAAAAAGGCTGTTTCTGAAGGAAAAGTAACTAGCGTTCTGAATGAAGATTATAAAAATGGATTAGAAAAAGATTTTCTCTACTTTGATGGGGAGAAATGGGTGTTGGAGCCCACAAGGAATAAAAACTGGGATAGGTCAAAAAATTAAGCTCTCAATGTTATTTTTGTGATTTTCAACCAGTATTTCAATTATTCTATCAGCTAATTATCAATTTTACGCTTCAGATAGTTTGGCCTTGACTCGATCTGGGGTCATGGGGAGTTCGAAGAAGCGGATGCGGATGGCGTCGTAGACGGCGTTGGCCATGACGGCACCCATCCCAGTGATGGCCGGCTCTCCGCAGCCTTGGGGCGCTAAATCCTGGTTCTCAACAAGTACCACTTCGATCTTCGGCATCCAGGAGAACCGTGAAAAATCGTATGTGTCAAAATTCGTATCAAGGATCTTTCCGCCTTTGAAGTGGACCTCTTCGGTCAAACAATAGCCCAGTCCCATTGCGACGCAGCCTTCTATCTGAATTGTTATGCCTTGGGGATTGATGATGGTTCCCGTGTCCTGAGCGACAACAATTCGTTTGGCTTGGATCTTCCCGCTTTTTTTATCGACATCCACATGGGCACAGAGGGCGACATAGGTCCCGAGATAATCAAGGCAGGCTATTCCATAACCACGGCCGCTCGGCGATTTGGCAGACGTCCAACCGAACCTCTCTGCTGCAGCGTTAAGGACTTTTTGCATTCTTTTATCGCTGCCGAGATTTTTCAGGCGGAATTCAAGGGGATCCATCCCCACCAACGAAGCCATGACATCGATGTGTGATTCCCTCGCATAAATGTTTGTGTTGCTGCCAGGCCCTCTCCAAGCTCCTACGCCAAAAGGATGGATTCTCGAGCCTCTTCCTCCCCAGCCTCCGTGCATAACCGTCTGGGAATGGGGGACGTCATAGTACATCTGAGAGCTTCTTTCGCCTGCATAGAAGTTCTCGAAATGCCAATAGACGATCCTGTTTTGATCATCGAGTCCGGATTTGATCTTGATGATAGACGCAGGCCGGTAGTTGTCGAAAAAGAACTCTTCACTTCGGGTCCAGGCAACTTGGACTGGTTTTCCGGTTAATTTGGACAATCTCGCCGCCTCGACAACTTGACCGTTCCGGGTTTTGCCTCCGAATCCTCCGCCCACAAAAGGAGCGATCACCCTGACATTCTCCGTAGGCAAACCCAATACTTGAGCAACTTCATCCTTTGCGCGGAATGGCGTTTGGGTGGAGGCCCATACGACAGCTTTGTCTCCATCCACTTTAGCCAATGCCGTATGGGTCTCTAGGGGAGCATGGGCGACATAACAATTGTAGTAGGATCCTTCGATTATTTTTGTGGACAGTTTTTTTCCCTCTTCTAGATCCCCTTCTTGTTCGGAGATGTCTCCCTCTGATGGAATCTTTAAGAGGTGCTCATAGATGTTTTTATGGTCCAGATTTTCTTCGGGGACATCAAACTCCGCTTTAATTTTATCGAGAGCTTCCTCTGCTCCGTCAGGAGTCGGATGAAGGACGGCAATCAAGTCGCCCTCCCGAATGACCAGAACATCCTCTATTTTCTCAGCGGCAGATGTGTCGACACTTTTGAGTTGAGCTCTGTGTGCAGGAGGCCGCAGAATGCGAGCATACAACATGCCTTCGAGCCGGATATCACCGGTAAATTTGGCCTCACCAGTGACTTTTTCATGAGAATCGGTCCGATATCTGGGCTTTCCACACACAGTAAAATCCGTTACAGGCTTGAGTGAGGCGTTTTTCTCCAGATGATGCTCTATCCGTTTTCCTTTGGCCAGAGATGCATAAGAGACCTTGTTCTCCGGATTGTCTTTTTCGAAAACAAAGCCTTCTTTAACATAGAGTTTGTCCTTCGGCAATCCAAGTTGTTCTGCAGCCAGCTCTATGAGGACCTCTCGCGCCTCTGCAGCAGCCGCCCGTAAAAGCGGGCCGTAAAACTTCGTGGTCCTGGAACCAAACGTTCCCATATCCCAAGGACAAAGGTCTGTGTCACCCAAAACGATCTTAACGGATTTGAGCGGGACTTCAAGCTCATCGGCCAGCATTTGAGGAAGAGACGTGATCACTCCCTGTCCCATTTCGATCTTTCCCGAAAGACAGGTCACACTCCCATCCTCTCCGATAATGAGATATGCGTTAGGGTCATCAGGTTCGCGTCGAGATCTCCTCTGCTGTGGAGCTTCCTCCCATCCATAGATATTTTCTAAAGAAAAACTAATTATGATTCCACCGCTCAAAAGTTTGAGGAACTCACGGCGGTTTAGGGTGAAAGGAGCGCTTATCTCAGCCAATTCTTGATCAACATTCTTAATATCTTTCATCTCGACCTCCCTCCCCTCATTGTTTCAGCTGCCGTTTGTACAGCCTGTAACATTCGTGTGTGCGCTCCACAGCGACAGAGGTTATCATCTAAGGCTTGGATAATATCTTTTTGAGTAGGTTTGCGGTTTTTCAACAATAAACTGTAGGCGGTCAAGATTATTCCCGGTGTACAGAATCCACACTGGAGCGCATCGTGGTTTACAAAGGCCTGCTGTAATGGATGGAGGTTGCCGTTTTTGGCCAATCCCTCGATGGTTAACACAGTCTTCCCCTCAACCTCTTTTATGGGAAACTGACAAGAGCGAACAGGCTCGTTATTGACGAGAACTGTACAGGCTCCACAAAAACCCTCACCGCAACCGAATTTAGCACCCGTCAAACCCAACTCTGTGCGCAACACCCATAGTAGCATCCGGTCTTTATTCACAGATATATGGATAGGTTTGTCATTGAGTGTAAAACGAATGGCATCTTCACTTTTCAGCCCCATCTATACGCCTCCTTAAATGATATGATTCCTCACTCTAAGTGCTCATTATATGCATTCATCATCTGTTTTCATACTCAATTCTTATCTTTACATATCTTTGTCTTAGAATGCTATTTTTACCACATAAATGACTGTTTTAAGGCCGAAATTCGAGCCAAATAAG
>JAUWVG010000337.1 GCA_030617525.1 Candidatus Aminicenantota bacterium
CCCTTGGGATCAGCCACCCCCATATCAATGAGCTTCTGCACACCGGGAACAAGACTTTTTGTCGCAGAAAAACCGGGAGTTCCGATCTCAAAATGAATATCCGGAAGAAATACCGCATAACCATTGCTCGTATAAAATGGAAAATTAGGACGGTGGTTCACAGCCATCTGGTTAAACTCATACAATCTTTGGGAAAAAAACCTGTAATAATAAACAATCACCGGGTAACGTTTTCCAGGTTCATAATTTGCCGGTTTGATAAGAACCCCCTGTAGAGGAGTGCCATCTGCACTGCTCCACTCAACAAGTTCTGCCTTTCCCCAGGCAAAATCTTTGATCTGAGGATTGACTTCAGAGATCTTTCGCGCCGCCGTGAACTCCAGATTATTCGTCCAGATATCCGGAAACTCTTCAAAATCTTCCCTTGTGTATATTAATGTATCGGCGTTTTTCGCCTTGCTTAAAAAACGAAACCTTTTATTCTTTTCAAGAAGTTTCTCCACACCACTCCGACCCACTCTACAAGAATAAAAACCGAAATTTTTCTCCTGATTGTTGTAAGAAGATAAATAGATTCGTTCATTTTCCTCAAAAAAACGCTGTTCCGGATCCAGCTGAAGAATCCGGAATGTCATCTGATACTTTCGCCCCTGTCCCCCAGTGAAATTAACTGCTTGGCCATCCTCTGTAGAAAACCGCCAGATATCAAATTTATCATACAACAGAACAGCTTTATCCCCTTTCAACCAACCTGAGATTCTGTAGCTTGACGCATTTTGAGGTCTATCATTATCCTCATCATAAAATGGAACACCGAGTTTCTCTGTCAAATTGAGGGTTGTTTGAAATTCGATATTGTACAGATGCCAGTGTTTATCCTTGAAGTAGATGACAAAACGCCCGGCCGGAGACAGAACGGCTTGGTCTTCAAGGCGAGAGACGATCTTGTCCTTTTTTCCATCTTTTATACGGATGGTGTAAACATCCTGAACGCTTCCGTACCATGTGATCTCTTTTTGGTATGGAACACCGGAAAATCCCAAGGCAATATTTGGATTGCCGGTGGAGCGGACTTCAGGTATATCTTCGTCCGCCAGCTGGACAAATTTTTGGTTGGACATATCAAAAACTGCCAGATAAGTCTGGTTTTTTTTCCGCGGCCACAAAACCTTCTGGTTGGGAATGATCAAAGGGTCATTCCAGTGCCAGATATCGACGCCTCTTTCTGTCAGTATTTTTTCGGTATCAAAAAGATCGGCCTCTTGAACCAAATCCGTCTCTTCATCTTTGGGAGATTCATCTTTTTTAGGAGATTCATCTCTGTATTTTTCAGGTTTAAAACCAAAAAACAAACGACCTCCATCAGGCGTCCATGACAGCCTGTTATTTTCCGGCAGCATCCAGCCCTTTGAGACAGCATTGGGCGCCACCGCCTCTATGAGGCTCTTGTTGTTGCCCTCCCAAATCATCAGAGACATCATATCGGCCCCTTCACTATCCGTGCTCTTGAACAAAAAAGCGAGCCGGCTGCCTGTGTCCGTCCACACGAGGTTGGAAAATTCCACATTCATCTCTTTAAGTATCGTCCCTTGAGAGGTCCCCTCTCCTATCAACTCCTTATAATACAGGCCGCTTTCAGATCCGTCCGGAATCGTGCTGACAAAAGCGAGATATTTGGAGGCTTTGTCGAAAGCAAAAGCCAATACATGCGGAATTTCAATGGGCTGATCCGTTTCAAGGCTGCGGAGAAAAAGAGTGGCGCCGGTTTTTTTAGCCGGTTCTTCCTCCGGTTTTGTTTTATCCGGAAACAGTTTGTAAGCCAGCCATTTTGAATCTTCAGACAGCTCAAACCGATCGACGTTTTCAAACATGTCGACCTCTCCGGTTTGTGTGTTGACCAGAGCCATACTCTGTTTAGGTTTATCCTTTTTGGCATTGGCCAGATCCACCTTTTTTGGCGGGACTGTTAATCCCACCCACAGAGAATTATTTGAAATTACCGGACGGCTTCCCCGCTCGATACGGAATGTTTTTCCACTTTTTAAGTTATGGATAAAGGCTTCTCCATCTCCCCGGCCAGGTTGTGTCCCGTAAGCCACGATACCTCCATCCTCAGAGATCTTTGGGTTCCGAATTTCCTTAAATCTCATGATATCTTTGAATGTCAGCGTTTTCTGGACTTGAGGCTGACCCCAGGTCACACATAGAATCAGAATAAAAATGAAAAGATAAGCTGTTCGGATTTTAATTCGAGGAAAAAATGTCATGACAACCCTCCTGATATAAAATGATATTAGAAAAATCTATTCTTCAGCATACGCTTTTTGCAGAATATTCAGATAGGCTTGAGCCGTCGCTTCTCTGGGATTGGAAGAATTGGAATTGTTTTCAAATGACTTTAAGGCAATCTCCATCAATTGGTTTTCTTGGACGCCCGTCTCACGAAAGGTAGGAATGTCTAATTTAAGGGCAAGATTCTTGATATACTCGATTAAAGTCATAGCCGAAGCCACATCATTTTCCCCTTGAAGGCCGGCCAATTTTGCAATCTTAGCGTATTTTTCTGCTACAACCGGAACATTAAACTCCATCACAAAGGGAAGGAAAATGGAGTTTGCTATCCCATGGGGTGTATCCAGTATAGCGCCCACTGATTCGGATAGACAGTGGACCCCCCCCACGTCCGCATTTCCAAAAGCCAAACCCGCCACAAGGCTCCCCTTCATGATCTCTTCCCTGGCCAAAGTGTTGCCTTGGATGTCTCTGTAGGCCGCTTCTATTGAATGGAGGATGAGCTTAAGGGCTTCGAGGGCAATAAAATCCGTGAGAAAAGTGGCCGGCTTAACGGTGAGGGCTTCCACAGCATGTGTGAGCGCATCCAGGCCGGTGGAGGCCACTAGATGAGGAGGAAGAGTGGAGAGTAAATCTGGATCCACAACCGCCACGGCAGGAAACATCTCAGGGCCTTTGATGCTCATTTTAAACTTTCTGGCCGTATGGGTTATCACCGATACCCAAGTGACCTCACTCCCTGTGCCGCAGGTTGTGGGCACAGCCAGTACAGGAAGCGGAGGTTGTGTGTACCGGGCCTTCCCTTCGTAATCTTCTATCTTTCCAGGATTTGTCGCCAAAAGAGCGATGGCCTTGGCCGCGTCCAGAGCACTTCCTCCGCCAAGCCCAATGACACAATCGGGTTTGACCGCACGGATTTCATCTCCGGCCCTGTCAACAGTATTGTTTTTGGGATTTTGTTCGACTTCATCGAAGACTGTCACATCGGATAACTGGCTAATTAACCTTTCAGCAATCCCAGATTTAATGATACCCTCGTCGGTGACGAGAAAAAAGGATGACGCCCCAATTTCTGTTTTTATGATGTCTTTGAATTGAGACATCACTCCATTTCCAAAAACAATTCGAGTTGGGGCGTGGAATCTCACTCCATTCATTTTGATGTCCTGAAATTCAGAGAATTCTGATTCCCCATATCTAAAACAGTCAAAAAGAGAAGCTGTGCAAGGTCTTCCAATATTTCAGGTGTGATGATATCGAGATTATCCTTAGTAATATGATAGTAAGATTGAGAGCCGCTCACACTGAGAGAAATAGTGGGAACATCGGCCCACATGAAACGCGCCGCATCCAGACGCGGCCTGGCAATATTGGAAAAATAGCTGGGAGAGATCGTCCGGTGGATATACTTATCGTTGGCTTTTTTGAGATATCCCCATAGTTCGGGAAAATTCTCGGCAGCCAGGGCATTGATCCGATCTCCTGCGCCCACTCCGTCCATGTTGAAAAGGGCAGCGGTTTTTTCCAGAGGAATAATGGGATTCTTTACATAAAAATCTGATCCGGCTACAGCCTGTTCTTCGGCACCAAAACACAGGAACATAACAGAGCGTTTGGGCTTAATAGGTGATTTAGAGAGGGCCTCAGCTACACCCAAAATGACAGCTATAGCAGACGCATTGTCATTGGCCCCAGGCATAATCTCATAACAC
>JAUWVG010000014.1 GCA_030617525.1 Candidatus Aminicenantota bacterium
CAACTGGCGAGGCTGGTGGGATTTCGGGACAGGAGTTGTAGGAGACATGGGAGCCCATCTTATGGACCAGCCTTTCTGGGCCCTCAAACTGGGACACCCCACATCCGTCCAGTCGAGCTCGACAAAATTTACTAGAGATTCCTACCCTCTTGCTGAAATGGTAACTTATGAGTTTCCCGCCCGGGAGAATATGGTTCCGGTAAAACTGACCTGGTATGACGGAGGTCTCATGCCTCCCCGGCCCGTGGCTTTCGAGGAAGGCCGGCAGATGGGCGACAACAGCGGCGGAGTTTTATTTGTGGGGGACAAAGGCAATATCATGTGTGGTACATATGGAAGTAACCCCCGCATTGTACCGGAAACAAACATGTTGGCCTATAAAAGACCGGAAAAAACAATCTCCCGTTCTCCCGGTATCCATGAAGAGTGGATTGAGGCCATCAAGGCAGGAAAAAAATCGACATCGGACTTTTCCTATGCGGCTGTACTGACACAGGTGATGCTCCTGGCCAATGTTGCTGTCCGTGCGCAAAAAGATAAAAAAATCCTGCAGTGGGATGGTGAAAAGATGGAATTCACTAATTTTCCCGAAGCCAACGTTTTTCTCCATAAAGAATACCGTCCCGGCTGGACACTGTAATCCGAAGGAATAATGGGCATGAAACGCACTGCTCTGGTATCACTTTGTATATTATTCGGTCTGGGACATATCACATTCTGCGGTGACCTATTCCTGGAAAAAAACTCAAATCAAATTGACCCTCTGAAAAAGTGGGCAATCCATGATCCGGCCAGACCCATGCCTCCGATTGTTGATCCCGGCCCCACAAAACCACCCCTTCCTCCCCCGCCGGACGCAACCGTTCTTTTTGACGGCACGGACCTGTCTTTGTGGACCAACAGCAAAGGCGGAGCGGCCGGATGGACAATCGAAGACGGATACATGGAAGTGAATAAAACAGGATCTATTGGGACTGTCCAGGGATTCGGAGACTGCCAGCTTCATATTGAATGGGCAGCCCCCTCCATTGTTTCCGGAAAAGGACAGGGACGAGGCAACAGCGGCGTTTTCCTGATGGGAAAATACGAAATCCAGGTTCTCGACTGCTTCGACAACACCACCTATGCCGATGGAATGACAGCCGCTGTTTATGGACAATTTCCTCCGCTCGTCAATGCCTGCCGCCCTCCAGGTGAGTGGCAGACTTATGACATCACATTTTCAAGGCCCCGATTTGATGCCAACGGCGATCTGACTCTCCCAGCAACAATGATCGTCTACCACAACGGCGTCCTTGTTCACGATTTTGTGGAACTCACGGGTCCAGCTGTACATAAAAAACGACCCCCCTATACCAAACATCCGGATAGACTCCCGCTTTTTCTCCAAGACCACGGCAATCCAGTCCGGTTCCGCAACATTTGGATACAAGATTTAGAGGCGGGGAATCAGAAAAAACGAGCCCTTTTTGTATGGGGAGGATGGGAAGGACATGAGCCAAAGAAATGTGTGGACATCTTTGCTCCCTGGCTCAAGGAGCAGGGCTTTGAAGTTGAAATATCCGACACATTGGATTCTTATCTCGACAAAGAAAAAATGAATTCCCTGGATCTTATTGTACAGGCATACACTATGGCTCAGATCACACCAGCGCAGGAACGTGGATTGTTGGCGGCCGTTCAAAACGGAGTCGGAATAGCGGGCTGGCACGGAGGCCTGGCCGACTCCTTCAGAAACAATACAGCCTATCAATTTATGGTCGGAGGACAGTGGGTCGCTCATCCCGGAGGAGTTATCGATTATGAGGTCAATATCATTGACCACAATGATCCCATCACTGCAGGACTGACTGATTTCAAGATGCACTCCGAGCAGTACTACATGCATACAGATCCAATCAATGAGGTTTTAGCGACCACCACCTTTTCCGATGAACATGCTCCCTGGATTAAAGGGGTTGTCATGCCCGTGGTCTGGAAAAAAATGTACGGAAATGGACGAGTCTTCTACACATCACTTGGTCACGTGGCCAAAGATTTTGACGTGCCTCAGGCACTTGAAATCACAAAAAGAGGAATCCTCTGGGCAGCCGGCAGCTTAAAGCAAAAGGTTCTCTTCCATTCTGTGTGGGCAATACACTGAAATGGCCTCGCTGCTATTCAGATTTTTAAGGCCCCAGGGATTGTTTAGATCTATTTTCTCAGCTCTATAAATTTGTCCCACAGGTCCTTGTGGATGTGGACCGTGAGAAGGACTTCCGGACGCAGTCCATAAAATTCCGACTGGTAGTTTTGGGCAATTTGAGGCGGGAGTTTATCGAGTTTATCCAGAGACATGATGATCAAAGGGATTTTTTCTAAATCCCCTGCCTCCTTCACATCCTGCCAGTATCCCACACGGCTGAATTTTCTCAGATACCAGGGAAGAGGCCACGTATCGTAGGGATTGGTGATAACCTTGATTTGCACGTCTTTTCCCTCGGAATGGACGGAGGATACATCTTCGACACGCTGGATCAAGTTTAAAAAATCCTCACTTGTATGAGCATATACATAGGGATTTTGAGAATCCGAGTAATAAACATAATTCGCCCGATAACTCTGGACACCCAGATGAACAATCCCGAGACCCAATATGAATATTTTTCCCCATTGAAGAACCGGCTTTTTGGCCGTTCGTAGAAAAAAGGCTGCCCCACCTCCTGCCAGAAGTAAAACACCCATGTAAAAAGGGAGAAGGTTCCAGGGTGTTTTGTAAGGGATAAAAGAATAGACAAAAAGAGTCACTAGTGTGTATATAACGATAAATTTCGAAAAAGAGAATTTTGAGTCATCCTTGTCCTTTCTCTTGAATGCGGCCACTCCACCCAATACCGCCAGTCCCAAAATGAGGGCTTCACTCCAAATTGGCCCACTGCCGTATTTTGAAAAAAACAGCATTTTTATGTAGTAATACCACGGATGGACATGCCATTCCGGTTGACCGGCTTTGACAAAGTACAATCCAAAGGAGCGGAATGAATCCCACAGTCCGGACGAATTCGCAAAAAAAGACGAATACAATATCCAGGAAATCAAAGAACTCACACTCAATCCAACACACACATGGCCGAAAAGTTTTTTCGATAGCCTCAACTTTTGGACATTATTTTTTGTTTGGTACAGAAAGGTTAACAGAACAGCCATTACAGCTGCACCAAACAAGATGATGCAGGTTTCTTTTGTGGCATACATCATCCCGGCAAAAAATCCGGCAGCCAGCGCCCAACCGTATGAAGGACGTTGGATGTACCGCCAACAGAAAATCAGGAATCCCAAAACAAAAAATACAAGAAGAGTTTCCTGGATATAGAACCGGCTGTAATAGATCACAGCCGGAGAGAGTGCCGTAAACAGCCCGGAAAACAGGAGAGCCTTTCCGCTCATTAATCCCTTTGCAAGAAGAAGCAGCAGTAGGATTCCTGCTCCAAAAATAGCCGGGATAAGTCGCAGAGTTTTTTCGTCTAATGAGGCTAGAGTTGTTTTCGACAACAGCCGGGCAACCGGAAGGGACAGATAATAAAGACTGGGTCCATGATGGTCAAACTTATCGTAACGGTATTGACCTGTCTCTAAAAGATTTCCAAATTTGACCGCCTGATTGGCCTCATCATGATGCATGGGCCTGCGATCAAGATGAGTCAACCGGAATAAAAGTCCTAAGAGCAGAATGAAGATAAACAGCCCGGAGAAGACAGATCTCTTCATTTGCCTGGATTATTCACGTGGGCAAAAAAAGTTAACATCGGTATTTTTTATGAATCATTCAGGTTTACCGGAGTACCGTAAACCTCGACTTCTACATAATGATTCATTTCATTAGAAGTATTCCCCCTGCTGTACAGGCGGACATACCTGCCAACCACACTTTTAGGATCGATCAGCCGCCCGTCATTGGTTTCGATGTATTCCTTATCTCTGCCGATTCCTAATCCCGCTGAATTATCATGATCGTTGTTATAGATTGTTTTAACACCCTCGATAAAGTCGGGATCGTCTGAAATCTGGACTGCTGCATCCCGATATACCCTTGCCTGGCTGTGATAGTGCCAGACCAAAATCGCATGCAGAGAATAGGATTTTTCCAGGTCAATCTGTACCCATTGGACACTGGGACCCAATTCTACAAAATATCCATCCTCTCCAGTTTTTTCGCCGTCTGTGACAAATTCCAAGTCTCCAATGACGGGTTCATAATCACTGCTTGTCACCGCTTTTCCCAATGAGAGCAGAACCGTTCCTTTGGGAACGTAAAAAGGCCCTCTGGGTTTCCCTGTGATCCGTTCCAGGTTGGGCGTTCGGATATTCCTCGGTGTGCCGACAAACATCGGTTTGGGCAGTTCGAGTTCGAGCAGTTCTTTTTCCTGATCTTGATTTGGACTATCCATAGCGACAGCGGGAATAAAAAGAAGCAAGCATTGAATCAGGATGGCAATCCGCAGTGTTCTTATCATCTTGTTAACTCCTTTGCTCAGGGATCATTCTCTTTCCAAATAATCATTATACACTCCATAATGGTCAGGGTCTATCAGTACAAGAGCCCATGTATCCGGAAACATCTCACAATAAGCTGCAACTTCCGGCGGATCCATCACTAAAAACGCCGTTGAGAGTGCATCTGCAACCGCGGCAGAAGGGTGAGAGACCCAGGCACCTGTGTGTCCGGACGCCTTTTGGCCTGTCCTGGGATTTATGATATGTCCTCCCTTGACTTCTGTCCCTGAACCGCTCAAAGCTCGAGATTTCAGAAAAAGTCGAAACTCCTTTAGAACCGGCCAGTTTCCCCCCAGGCCCACCGGCCAACCCTTTTTTCCCCGGATTAAATCCGGAGCATCTCCGACGGCCAGTGCCGTACTCGTTCCCCCATGGATAAGCGCATTGTCTAGGCTCCAGTCGTCAAGAATTTCCAAGGCTTTATCCAAGGCAAAACCTTTTCCAATGCCTCCCAGATCAAAATTCACACTACCAACGGTCCGGTCAATCTTATTATTCAGGCACTCGATAAAAAATCCGTGTTTCGATCTTCTTGTTTCAACCAATTTTCTCCGCCTGTCGGAAAAAGTTCCGTTTGAAGATGCAAAGTTAATATTAAAAGCTCCTTTGGTCTGGTCTTGAATTAAAAAAGCCGTTGTCAAACAGTCATAAACATCCACACAAACTGAAAGAGATTGGCCGGGCGTGAGGCGGTTAATGATCCCGATTTGAGAGGTCGGATCAAAACGGCTGAATAGAGCTTCCAGGCGATCGATTTCAGTAAAAACTGCCTGGGAAGCCTGTTGTGCATATTCTGCATTTGACTCCACCATAATGGTCTCAAAGGTGGTTCCCATAGCGGAATGACTGAATCTATAGGGGGGCGGCCCATTCTGTGGCATTATTTTTCCCTATTAAGGGAATACTGTAAAAAAATGGAAATTGAGATCAGAGAAACAAGGGCACTGAAACGATGCCATCCTATCATCCCTATTTGGAAATTCATGGACAGGAATGAAATCATTGAACTCAAAGATGTAATGATAAGGCACAGGCCTGAGACAACAAACGTCCAAAACATGACTTTTAGAAGGATAGGCTGAACAATATCCAACACGTAATCCCTGGCTCTCCAAACCACTACCATGGACAGGCAAACTGCAAAAATACCTCCTGCTGCGACATGCAAAAGAAGCGGCAAGCCATATAATCCTCTTGGAATAAGAAGAACAAAGAGGAACCCTGATAAGGCAAGAAACAAAAAGCTTAAAATAAGGCCAAAAAAGACCCAGCTTCTCCAACCCGGATAAAATTGTTCGGCCCATGTTTTTGCCCATTCATATAAACGAGTCCATCCCTTTAACATCTTCTTATCTCCTTTTTTCCACAAGGCCGGACATTCGACCCAGAACACGCAGCAGCACAATCAATAGAATGGATCCGCAAACAAGAGCCGACACAAAAAGCACAACCTTCAATAGAGGACGGACGGAAAAAGACAGCCCAAAAAGTCTCTGGTAAGGGAGGGTCAAATCCATAAACGAACTCTGTGAACGGACCCGAACTCTTTCTGTGATTAAAGGTCCAATCCCTTTCACCTTGCCGAAAAAAAAGGGAGAATTGGCTCTATGACAGTCTCTGCATCCATTGATGCCTAGAGACTGCTGGGCCGGACGCACTTTATGTCCAATTGGCCAGGTGACGGGTTCCGCAGACTTATGATTTTGAGTTGTCAATTCACCATCTTTGTCCAAAAGGAACATTAAACCGCCTGAAATATACGTATAAAAAACGTCTATCTCAGATTCATCAGAATTTTGGGTCCTATTGAGAATTTCGAGAACCAATTTGACCTGCTCTTCAGTCAAAGTCTGCTCTTCTCCTACGGTAGCCTTAACCGTACGCAGATCAAATTCCCCAATAAGAGGTTCCGGTTTTCCCTCAACCAGCCAACATAACCAGGGTGTCGGCCTATTCCCCTCAAGATTTTCTCCTTTCTCAAGATAACCATCTTGTATAAAATACATCTTTTCATTGACAAGAAGGGCAGGTTGCCCGGGGGCAGATTCGTTCGTGGCGAGCGCTTCGAGAACAATCTGGATGCGGATTTCTACATCAATATCCAACATCTCGGCTTCAGGATCAAAATCCGGTATCATGGGCAAAATGGCGCCCCTTGTCCTGACGGCCCACATCACTCCACCTGAGGCCAAATTTTCGGGGGCATCCGAGACATTAAGCCCACCATCAAAATTGCGTGTATAAATTTTTCCTTCAGTTATTAAAACAGGAGTCCCACCCAGATCCGGCTCTTGATAAAGGGCCAGCAACACTTGGGCTACATTTTCTTCAGAAACAAAAGCCTGTCCGGCTTGAGCAAAGACTTCTTCTGCTCTTATGGGAATCACCTCCCTATCGGCTATTTTCCCCCAAAAAGAGGGCCATACTAGACGGTGGGGGGCGATTTTGCCGAAGTCATCTCTGGCATAAACAGGCTCAATGATATGAGGCCTGTCTGTCTCCCACTGGGCTACACCAAAGATCCCGAGACGGTTGGCCCTGGATGTCCGCACCTGATTTAGATCCTTGGACGGCCAGGGAACGGAATGACAGGCCGTACAGGATAATCTCTCTAGATGGACAGCGGGAAGGCCACGATGATCAGGAAAGGGGGCTCCCAACCGGCCCGCGGCCGTCCTTTTGGCTTTGTTTTTGTCCGTTCCCATATGACAGCCTCTGCACGTAAAAGTCTCTGCTTCCTCTCCAAACGACAAAGAAACCTCTCCTTCATATCCACGGATCATTTTATGTTCGAGGCCGTTTCGATGGCAGTCAACACACCGCAAACCTGCCAAAGAATGGACGTCCGAATCAAAACTTTTATTTGACATTTTGACAGGCGTCACAGAATGGCAGCTAAGACAGCGGCCGTCACTTGATTTATCCGTGATATCAAAAAACACCTGGTGATTACTGTTAAAAAGGCTTGCGTTATAACGGACAGATGGAACAGCAGCCCACTCGGTATCATCGGGATTGGGACCGTCGAAGATATCCCAGGTTGCGGAAAGTCGGGAGGCCATCCCGCCAACTTCCCCCAATCCTGCTGAAGCAGAAGCCGCCCAGCGGAAATTCTCGCGAAGAATCTGTTTTGCCCATTCGCTGTGATTCTGCATCCGCGAAGCATTATGACAACCCATACAGTTGATCTCCACTTTCCCAGAGACGTTCCAACGAGATTGGGGGGACATCTCGTTTTCGGCCGGTTCAAGAATCCCGCCACCTGTCATGTGCCGTCCAAAAAGCAGAGCAAAATCCCAGGGATTTATGCCCAATTCATTCGGATCCCAAGTCCCCTTCCACTTCTGATAAGATAGGGGCAGTACTGTTCCCGTTTTCTCATCCAGCCAGAACCATGGCTCTCCAGCCCGGCCGGATAAATCGGGATTCCCTCCGGAAAAGTGTAAACCCTGCTTGATAACGTTATAATTGTGACAGGGCGCGCAGGTGAAACGGCTTGAAAATGGAAGCGGATTTACTTCTGTTGGAATAATGGGTTGATCATATTCATCTTTTAAGGGAATGAGGTGGACGGGGACGGTTTCACTGCCGCTCCACTGCGGTTTTTTTTTAGGCCTTTGTGAAGCCACAGTATTGAATAATCCAAGACCAGCGACGATAAAAACAATCAGTACTATTCGTTTCATGTTTCAAACTGCTCAGGACGAAATTTCACCAAACGGCGTGATTCAACGGCACTGTTGACTGTAAGAACCGCAAGCGCCGTATCATATCCAACTTCCGGCGGACAAGTCAATGGAACACCATGAGTGATGGCTTTAAAAAAATTTTCTAAGTGGGGTTGATGGGCCGGTTTGGCCAACTCTACCGGCAGCGGCCAACGACCGGTCTCTGCCGTTACCCGAACATCAAGGAAAATATCTTTTGTATCAATTTTTTGAATGGGAGCCGCCTCGGATTTCAGGAGGCCCTCCTTTGCGAGGGAATCCCATTCAGGCGCATGGGCCTCACGGATGGCCCAATTCCCTCTTTCTGGCACTTCGGATATCACAAGAGCACCATTGTCTCCCATAAAAGTCTCATAGAATCCCCCGTGCTTGGTTGTCGTCTGAACTTGGTAAAGCGCACGCGCTTTCCCTTCAGACGTCGCATACTCATAGATGACCAAAACATTGTCATACCATTCCCTGTTTTTATAGTAATCGTTCCCACCGCTGGCAAACACTGTCTCCGGATTGACACCAAAAACCCAGCTGTAGAGATCGATCTGGTGTGAGCCCAAATCCACAATGGGCCCGCCGCCATATTTCCTAAACCAGCGCCAATTCCTAAATTCGAGCATAGAGTTATATCCATAAGTTTCCAGTCTGACCGGATCGATGGCATACTTTTTGGGAAATCCGAGCATTTCATTCTTCGCCCGGTTCCACTGGGCATAAGCCTGAGAAACCCGTCCGAGGAGTTTTTTCTCATGGATGAGGCGGTCAATGGCATGCTTGTACCGCGGATTACTCCGCCGCTGATGGCCGATCTGAAGGAGCTTCCCTGTTCGCTTTGCCGTCTGGAGCATGGATCGGGCTTTTGTCAAAGAATTCGACATTTCTTTTTCACAGTAGACATGCAGTCCTGCTTCCATACAGGCATTGGCATGTTCGGCATGATTCCAATCCGGGGTGGCCACTATGGCTGCATCCAGGTTTTTTTCCTTACTCAGCAAGTCGTTATAGTTTTCATAGACATTGACGATATGACCGTATTTTTTAAGATATCCACTCGCATACTGCTGGCTGTATTCCCAGATATCACACACCGCCACGATTCGAATCCCAGGGATACGCAGGCAGGACTCAATCAGAACCCGCCCCTGCGCTCCGGAACCGATAACAGCAATATTGAGGCTGTCGGTTTCACTCGTCTCTTCTTGAAGGGAATACATTGGTTTTGACAGCGAACTCCCGGCCAGAGCCACACCTAATCCTGCCGAAGCTGTAGATTTAAGAAAATCTCGACGAGTGACCTTAGAATTTAGATTATTTTTTGGTGTTTTTGGCATAATAACCTTCTTTTCCCCGTGTTTATTTATCGGCAGGGCCGGATTTCATATCCTTATCAAAAACCACATCAGATGAGGAGAAATTTATGGAGCGGACAAACTCCAATGACTCCCGGACCCCAAATTCGCGGTCCATCCCATTGTCTTCCCACTCGACAGAAAGAGGCCCTAAATAATCGATAGAATTGAGTTCCCTGATAATGTCTTCAAAATTTACATCTCCATGCCCTAAAGATCTAAAGTTCCATCCTCTTTTGAGATCTCCAAAGGGAAGAAAAGAGCCAAGAATACCTGATTTTCCATCCAGAGTCACTGAAACATCCTTCATATGGACATGATAAATCCGGTCAGGAAATTCACGGATGAACAGATGGGGCTCCATCCCCTGCCAGAGGAGGTGGCTGGGATCAAAATTGAAGCCAAGCGTCGGCCGAAAATTGAATGTCTCCAGAAGACGTCTGGCTGTATAGAAATCAAAAGCAATCTCAGTTGGATGTACTTCGAGTGCAAACCGGACGTTCTGCCGGTCAAATTCATCAAAAATGGGAGTCCAGAGTTTATGGATCAAGACAAATCCCTTTTCGATCATCTCTTCTGTGGTTGGGGGAAACGAATACCAGGTCTTCCATATTGGTGAGCCCATAAATCCGGTGACGACTGAACACCCCATGTTCTTAGCGGCCTTGGCCGTGGATTTCATCTCTTCAATCGCCCACTGCCTGAGTTTTTCGGGTTGGCCCTTTACACTATCCGGAACAAAAGCATTCAGGCGTTCATCGTAACTATCTCCAACACACTGTCCGGCAAGATGGGCTCCGAGAGCCCAACAGTTCATATTATGTTTTTCCAATATCTTTTTTTTGCCGATGACATAGGACATATCTTCAGCCGCTCTGCCCACATCCATATGGTCTCCCCAACAGGCAATTTCCAACCCTTCATACCCCCATTCAGCGGCTTTTTGGCACAAATCTTCAAATGTTTTATCCGCCCACTGACCTGAAAACAAGGTGACGGGTTTAGGCATGCTTACGCTCCTTTATCGCTAAAATCACAGCTCCAGCCAGGTGGCCCCTGCTCTGGAACTCTCTACACATTTCTCTATGTATTTAACTCCCTGTACTCCGGCATATATATCCGGAAAATCTAAATCTTCATTCGAGAGTGTCTCCCCTCGCAGTTTTTTATTTAAAGCCAAACCAAACGTCGAATAGAGATTGGCAAAAGCCTCATAATATCCTTCAGGATGTCCTGAGGGAATCCGTGAATATTTCTGGGCATTCGGATACAGGTCGGTCCGTCCACGCGAAATGATTTCCGAGGGTTTATCCAGGTAGGACACCTTTAGGTAATTTGGACTTTCCTGGCACCAATCGATGGAGGCCTTTGTCCCGAAAATGCGTATGCGGAATCCATTGTCAAATCCCACAGCAATCTGTGAACTCCAGTACAATCCCTTCGCCCCTTTGTCATAATTGACCAAAATGGAAGCATTGTCATCCAGCATCCGTCCTTCCACAAACGTATCCAGACGAGCACACAGGGATTGGATGTTCAGTCCTGTGATAAAAGAGACCATGTTTTCGATATGACTTCCAATATCCCCGACACAGTTGGATACACCAATTTGGTCGGGATCGTTTCGCCAGACAGACTGTTTCTGACCGCTCCTTTCCAGAGGCGTGGCCAGCCAATCCTGGGGGTATTCGGCACAAACAAACCGGATTTCTCCTAAGTCTCCAAAAGAAACCATTTCTTTTGCATGTTTGACAATGGGATAACCTGAGTAAGCATAGGTCACCATGAAGAGCA
The DNA here is from genome assembly GCA_030617525.1 of Candidatus Aminicenantota bacterium. Classification (GTDB taxonomy): domain Bacteria; phylum Acidobacteriota; class Aminicenantia; order Aminicenantales; family Aminicenantaceae; genus JAUWVG01. The sequence goes on from JAUWVG010000014.1 coordinate 11,399, forward strand.
GATCTTTATCTGCTGCCATACGTGCAAGCTCTTCGGCATCCCGGCTGGACGTAGTCAAGGGTTTGTCGCAGACCACATGAATATTGCTTTCCATGGCAAGTTTAGCAATGGAAAAATGGGAGTTATTTGGGGTTACGATGACCACAAAATCCAATTTATCTTTTCGATCCTTTTCTGCTTTGAACATCTCCTCAAAGTTTTCATAAAGCCTCTCTTTTTCAAGTCTGAGGCTTTCTCCTGTCTTTAATGTGTTGTCAAAATCCTGAGAAAAACAGCCGGCGGCAAGATCCGCCACTCCATCCATGGCGATCGCTTTCCGGTGAACATCTCCAATGAAAGCCCCCTGTCCTCCACCAACCATCCCATATGTCAAACGGGATTTTATCTGTCCGCCTTCTTGACCTTCAATCATGAGAAAACCTCCAATCACTCACCAAGAGAGACAACATGAAACTATATTAATAAAAAATCACTAAATCTTCAAAACTTTCAGGCGGATTTTTCCATCATCTTCCCAAAACTTTAGAAAATACCACGGAAATGGACAGTATTTTTAAAATAATCGTACAGAATTTTCTTGATGGCCAAGGATGCTTCGGCTTGGACGGATTCGTCAGACAGAAGAGATTCAGCCAGCTTGAGGGCTTGGGCACAAGGAAATCGTGGAAGCAGGGCCAGAATCTGTATTTTTTCCTCAGGTCTTTCTGATACATCCAGACCTTTCTTTAGAGACTGGACCACACCCTTGGGAGAACGGAACCTTTCGTTCCCAATCATCTGGATATAGGAACGTAAGGACAGCACTCGCAGGCTGAAATCCTCGGCCGTCTCTGCAATCAACAACAAATCATCTCTTGGTGTAGAGTCGGGCCATTCGGTTAAAGCCCGGACAGCACTGTTATACTCCGGCAAATTCGGATTTTTCAGAGCCAAACGCAGAAGAGGCAGTGTCGTGTTGTCACCGATGACACCTAAAACTCTCAATAAATCGCTCCGTCCCTGTTCTCTTTCTACAGCCTTTAATTTTTCTATTACGGCAGATGCACGTCTATTCCTGTTTGGGATAAAGGAAGCAGATGCAGCCACAACTTTTCGGAGTGCCGCTTTCTCTGCATCCCGTTCCACCTGGAGCAAAAGATCGAGTAACACGGGTAGATCCGAGGCCCCCGTGATTCGCTCTAAATTTCTAATTGTTTCTTGGCGGGTGAGAGGATCGGAAGAAGAAACGAAATCGAATAAAACCTGTTTCCCTTCCTCTATCCTTCGTTCTCCGACACAACGAATGAGTTCCCGCTGTGTGGAAGGATCAGAAACTTTAATGAGTTCAAGAATGATAGCCTGATGTACGTCTGGACCTTTGATATTCCACAAGCTGATTTGAGCTGCCTGTTTTTCACGGCCTTGTGCGTGAGCCGCCCGCTCAACAAGAAGAGGAGCAACCGCTGCATCACCAAGAATTTTTAAAGCTTCCAGAGCCGCAATACGCACGCCAACATCCTGTTCCCCAGTCGCCTCAATGACGGCCAAAAGAACCTGTTGGGAGGGATAATAAGAGAGAACAGGAAATAAAACTATTTGGCTTCTCGCAGCAAGGTTAGGCATCAAATCTAAAACCTCCGGGATCTCAGAGTCTTTAAGAATGGGTCTGATTTGTCCTATTGCTGCTATGTGCAGATCCGCATCATCTCCTTTTAAGACGTCTAAAAGAAGGGACTTCGCTCCACTATTCCCGGAAGTTAGCAGTCCTTTCAGGGCAGCCTGCCTGACCACGGCCGGAAAAGAGATATCCACCAATTTTTTATAGAGATCAACCGCCTGTTGGGATTGGTGTAAAACCTGGAATTTTTCCGCACACTTCAGAAGTGACGTTGCTGCCTGAAATCGCATCTCTCCGTTTCTTTCTATGAGGGCTGCAGATAAAACATCAACAGCTTCCTTCCCTCCAATCCATCCCAGCGCTCTGGCTGCGGCGGCAGCGACTGGAATATCCGGATTTTTTAATAATCGGCTGAGTTCCGGTACGGCAGATACCGCACCCCGTTGGCCTAGAGAAGAAAGAATCCCTATTATTTTTTTTTTCGTATTATCTCTAAGGCCTTTAAGCAGTGTTTTTTCCGGCCCGATTCCAGGAATTTTTTCTAATGCATATCTGGCCATATCCGATGTTTCATTTTGGAACAGCATTTTTTCTAGAACACCAACAGATCTCTCTGACCCGATCTGCCGAAGATGGCGGCAAACGGCCGTTTTGCCGGCAAGAGTAGCGCCTGACTCCAGAAAGAGCAAAAGTTGATGTTCACATTGCTCCCGTGATAAGAGATCATTTTTGTGCGTTTGGATATATTCCCTCAATCGGCTGAGAATGCCCTCTTCCTGTCCATATTCATAGACAGCCAGTTCATCCAGAATGGGCTCTAACGTGGGAGGACGGTACCCCGGCCAAAGGCGGACATCGTCTGGTGTGGGAACTTCTCTTTCAAACTCCGGGAAATCTCCTGGAATGGCTTGGGAGACCTTTCCTGTGGCTGCCCATTCCGCCCCTCTCTGGAACGTCACAATAAATCCAGCACACTCCATGGCAGGAAAAGGATTTTCGCCCAAAACATGGCCGAGAGTTGTATGAAAAATTCTACCTTCTCCATATTGGTTTGTAAACAAAACGGGTTCATGCCGTCCCGATCCTCCTTGCTGCATATCACTGTAGGCTGTCGCCAGAACATGCAGGTTTTTTGCTTGACCACGCATAAGACTGTACAATTCATCCTCAGCATGCATCCATTTCAGAGGCAAACCGGAAGTAATAGGATGTTCTGAATCGCGGTTGAAAACTGGAAATTCGTGAACAACACCATGGTATCCCCCGATCCCCGCACTCTTATCCTGAACGATCCCTCCATCTTTCCAGAATACATACGGGCCGGCTGTTTCATCCTGTTGACCACCTCCCAATCCAATAATCTTTGTGTATTCAATCCAATCCGAAAAGGCATTGCTCGAATTGTGATAAACAACGATGCCCCCTCCTGATTCGATATAACTCACAAAGGCTCTTTGTGTTCGTTTTGGCCAGAGATCACCATTATAATCCAGAACAACAAGGTGAAAATCAGAAAATTTCGGTGCATAATTCTTCATGGAGCCGCCCTTTTGAGGGCTTAGGGCCATCTGGACTTCGAAGAGACCCGTATCTTCCAGAATCTGTTTTAAAATTTGACTGCTTGTCCTCCAGTCATGGCTGTTCTGACCGGTTACGATAAGTGTTTTGATTGTCTTATTTGATTGGATTGAACTGCTTCTCCCGGCTGTTTGAGCGGGGCCGGCTGTTAACAACGCCAGGAAAAGAAGCCAAAACACAAACTTTTTATTGTACTTTATCATTTTTTGATTCCTCTCCCGATTAGTTGATGCATTTTATGCAAAGGATTCTAGGATTCAAGGGTTCAAGGTTTTTTTTCATGAATTGAGCTGCCAGGGGCTTCGGTAGGCCCTGCTGAGTAAACGCTGAGCCTCCGGATCTCCAAGAATAGATTCGGTCTTAGGATCAAATCGGATTTTCCTCCCCACTTCCATGGCTATAACTCCAAGATGTCCTACACTGGCCGACCGGTGTGCCACCTCATGGGGTGTTATGGTTTGCCTGCGGCTCACAACACAATCCAGAAAATTCTGGAAATGATCTCGACTCTTATAGAGGCGGTTCTCTTCAGGCCCGATGTATTCCTCAAGGAGATGGGACGGTTGAGTTTCTAATCCTCCCCTATTGCACCAGACCCATCCGTACTCACCAATC